>JAJXYX010000043.1 GCA_021780355.1 bacterium
CATCACGTTCTCGTCTATGTTGGAGCTTGAGCTGTTCGCGTTCTTTTTCAGTTAAAAAATTCATGCCACGATTATGCGGCCAAGAGAAATTTTTGTGAATCAAAATTTTGATTCACGAAGGGTATATTTGTGTACGGACAAATAATGAACTAGAATCGGATAAAATAAAGGGGAAGATTTTCCCATGCATACAGAAGTATTTTCATGGGGCTCTTTTTGAAAAGATTCCAAATCGAAAAAAGCCTGGAACAACATTCTGTGCCTATACGGACTATGAAAGCGATTATACAGGAGATTATACGTATTTTGTTGGAGAAGAAGTTTCATCGTTTGACCGTCCTTTGCCAGAAGGGTTCCAGAAACTGGTGATTCCGAGTCAACAGTATATGAAATTTACGACGAGTCCCGCGCCTATGCCAAATGTAATTGTAAACGCTTGGAAAGAAATTTGGAATATGTCTCCGAAAGAGCTTGGTGGAAAGCGTTGTTATAAGACAGATTTTGAAATTTATGATGAAAGAGCAGCAGATCACCAAAACATTGTTTTGGATGTCTATATAGGGATTGAGCCTAAGTAAAATAGAGGGAGTTTATGAATACAGCAGAAATCATCACAGAGTATTACAAGGCAATGGGGCAGAAGGATTTTGAAAAACTGGAGAGATTTTTGTCTTCAGACGTTCAATTTATCGGTCCTCTTGCGAAATTGAAAGGGAAAGAAGCTGTCATTGAAGCTACAAAAAGATTTACCTCACTTTTCAAGGCTCTGAATGTACGAGCTAAGTTTGGTTCAAATAATCAAGCTATGGTTGTTTATGATCTGGACTGCCCAGAGCCCATTGGTCTTTTTTCTAGCTCGGCTCTCATGACTTTTGAAAATGGCCTGATCATAAAAATAGAGCTTTTTTACGATGCTCGCCCCTTCGATAAGAGGTAGTGATGTTTCGACAACCATCAGCCTTAAAGCCCAATGATAAGGTAGCCATTGTCTCACCTTCTTCTGGTATGCCATATCTTTTTCCTTGGGTATATGAACAGGGTTTAGATCGTTTAAAACAAGTATTCCAGCTTGAGCCAATCGAATTCCCGACTGCTCGCCAGAGTCCTGAATACTTATCTCGAAACCCAAAAGCACGAGCGGAAGATATCAATAGGGCATTTGCTGATCCATCGATCAAGGCCATCATTGCAACGATAGGTGGAAATGATCAAATCAGAATTCTTCCCTATTTGGATAAGAAAATAATCGGAGAAAATCCCAAAATCTTCATGGGTTATAGCGATTGCACCAATCTACATTTGTTGCTGTGGAATCTGGGTATTATTTCTTATTATGGTGGCGCAATAATGACGCAATTTGCCATGGGAGGAGGTATGCAGGAGTATACGGTCAACTCAATTAGAAAGGCTGTTTTTGATCCTCCAATTGGTAAAGTGTTTGCTGCTTCTGAATATAGCGATGCAGATTTAGATTGGGGCGATAAACAGAATTTAAGCAAGAAGCGTCCTATGTACCCAAGCCATGGATGGATTTGGCATAATGATAAACAGAGTATAATTCAGGGGCGACTTTGGGGAGGATGTCTTGAGGTATTGGACCTTCATCTTTCGGTTAAGCGGTATTTACCCGACCCCGCCCAATTGAATGATGCTATTCTTTTCATAGAAACTTCAGAAGAGATGCCTTCTGAGGGGTTTGTATATCGTTTTATTGCTGCTCTTGCTGAACTGCATATATTAGAAAAATTTCAAGCTATCTTAATGGCTTATCCAAAGGCGCAGTTTTGTGATAAGCAGCCAGCTGAGGGTAGAGAAGCCTTTATCGTTAATCAGCAGAAGGCGGTAAAAAGCGCGCTACAGGACTATGGTATTGCTGTCCCTGTCATCTTCAACATGAACTTTGGTCATACCGATCCTCAAATGATTATTCCAAATGGGGGTCATGTGAAAATTAATGGCTCTTTAAAAACGATCGAATTTTATTAATTTTTTTTACGAAAAAACTGTCAAAACATTCTTCTAATGCGTAAAAATTGCGTAATTTTCATCAAGCCTCTCCTGATTATAGCTGAATTCTCTATGAGAAATTGGTTTTAGGTGGCGAGATTAGTGATCTCTTTGTTGCCATTTAATCCAGTTTTTTCTACACTAATGCCTTTTATAAGGAAGGGTATATGGGTGCGATTAGGGAAAGCAAAAAGAAAGATGGATCGGTTACCTACCACGCCGAAGTTCGTTTAAAAGGCTATCCTCCACAAAGAGAATCCTTTCGTACAAGGACATTGGCAAAAAAATGGATTCAAGACACAGAATCTTCGATTCGAGATGGCCGTCATGTTCGGATTGCCGAAGCAAAAAAGCACACCGTCAAAGATTTAATAGATAGATTCGTTACTCAGTGGCTATCGCAGTTTCCTCATAGGCTTGTCAGGCAAACAGCTTATCTAGCCTGGTGGAAAGATAGACTTGGTCATTTGCTTCTAGCCGATTTAACTCCAGCGGTTATTGCTGAAGCAAGAGATGCTTTGCTTCAGGAAAACACTACTAGGCAAAAATTACGAAACCCAGCGACGGTCAATCGATATCTGGCTGCTTTTTCAAGAGCTTTGACAATTGCCATGAAGGAATGGGGTTGGATTGATGATACCCCTATGCGGAAAGTCTCCAAGCCCTCAGAAGGAAATGGTAGAAATCGACTTCTTAGCCTA
Organism: bacterium; assembly: GCA_021780355.1. Classification (GTDB taxonomy): domain Bacteria; phylum Chlamydiota; class Chlamydiia; order Chlamydiales; family SM23-39; genus SZAS-17. Next base: position 2,709 of record JAJXYX010000043.1, read on the forward strand.
GATGAGAAAGATCGTCTATTACAGGAGTGCAAGCTCTCCCCCAATCCTCATCTTTTTCCTATCGTTTCTCTGGCGCTTTTGACTGGCATGCGGTTCGGTGAAATTGTTGGATTAAAGTGGGAGGATGTCGATCGCCAACATCGCACTATCACTCTTGAGAAAACGAAGAATGGGGAGAGAAGGGTTCTTCCTTTAACTGAAGCAGTAGAAACGCTGCTGGCGAATTGGCAAAAGACTGATATTGCATCTGGTCTAATTTTCAAGCCAACGAGTCCTACAAACCGATCAGGGGTGGTAGATATTCGGAATGCCTTTGTAAAAGCTCTTCAACGAGCAAAAATTCTAAATTTCCGATTTCACGACCTTAGGCACGCCGCCGCGTCATTTTTAGCAATGAGCGGGGCCACCCAGGGAGAATTAATGGCCATTTTGGGTCATAAAACACCGACGATGACCAGGCGCTATGCCCATTATAGTCAAAAGCACATAGCAAATGTGATGGAGAGAACCCAGTCAAGTTTGTTAGGGGTTATTAATGAATCCAAATAAATCGGTAATAGATGATCTCGAAAAGAAATTTCAGACGGAAATGTCATTGCTTTTAGAGTGCTCTACAAAGCTTGGAACTTGTGAAAGAATTGCGATGCGGATAATTCCTATGTTCCAGGAGCATCCCATGACAAGCAAACTCATTGATGAGTGGGATCAAAAAAATTGTGATGGCAGTCTGCTCGTTCGTGCGTATACCGAACTCGATACTGCATGCCAACAAATTCATGCCAATTCCTATTGGGTTAAACAAGTAGAGCAGATTCTTGAAGAGGTTAAGCAAGAGGGAAGTTGTTCAAATATATCCGATAGAGACTGCGAGGGTCTTCATGTAGATGCTAAAGGCAACCAATCTACTATAAAAATTCCAAGAGCTCAAGCTCCATGTCAAAGGGTTTATTACAAACTCAGATCGCTTTATGTTTTGTCGATTTCTAAGACGTGGGATATGACTTTTGCTCCGTCTGCATATAGAGTCATCCAGGCAAGTAGCCAAGGGGAAATGGCTATTAGTATTGATACCGATCCTCGATATATCTGGAGGCAACTGAGGGTATTTGAAGAGTGTTGGGCGATTCGGAATGACGTTCTTAATATCGGTTGGCCGAGGGCTAATGGGAGTGGAGTGGCGATGTGGATTGAAGCAGATCAAAATTTTAGGAACGCTTTGCGATGTCGGTTGGCTTCAGATTTTTCATTTGCAAGTCATTATGGCCCCGATCGAAAAATGGATTTTTTTCAGCCGAAAATCTTAACACAATTGGTGGATCGATTACTCAAGGAGATCATTCTGCTTCTGCGTCAACAAGCTGTTGAAATTAAACCGAAAGGACCGAGAGCTATGAAGAAAGAGGCCAGAAAACTCGCTCAGAGTGTCTTGGAGAAAAAACTATTGCCGCTGTCTGTAGAAGAAAGGAAGGAATATGCCTATGATTCGGTGCGCTCCATCATCTGGAAGGCGGCACAACAATCCAATGTCCATGGACTATTTGAAGCGTGTAGCGAAACGTTAATCAATGATGAGTGTTCCCTTTTCGCTAAAAAGCATGGTTGGAAGCCAAAAAGAGGAAAAAAAGGGTCGGCGGTTTCAAAGTAAGCTCTCATTTTTTGGGCTCTTTTTCTCTATGAAAAGGGTCGTCTACTTGTCCGTTAAATTCGGACGTCTTATTTAAATCCTATCTATCTGATGTAATGTGGGTTAGAGAAGATAAGTTATGCCTAACTGATGTGCCCTAAGAAGCAAGGGCGTTAGGCGGCTATCCTCCGTAACTATAAACCTACAGGATTTATTATGGATTGTTCAGTTCAACCTTCTTTAGAAAAAGTTGTTCGCACTGTGCGCGAATTCTGCCAAAAGAATCGTGAAACAGGAGCTTGGCCCGCTAGCGAGCATGCAGTACGTGCCATCATTCAACAAGGGGAGCAAAGCCCTTTTGCTCCTGCCATTCTCAGGTACAACAGACGAGTTCTCATAGATCAGGTCGCATGGGATTCCTGCTTAGCTCGTCTCTCTCAACCCGCAACCAATATGCCCATAAAGGAGGTAGAAGATGCTAAGGAAACACCAAGAAAGATCAAGACGCAACCGAGTCGCACCATGCGCTCGTAAGAATGTTTGGATCGATTATGAATGGCAAAAAAAGCGCCTCAGTCAGTGCCCTCGAAAGTACGAAACTGAAGCGCGTAGAGTGGCTGAAATCTTAGGACTTTAAGCCTTGTTCCTCCCAAGCTCTAACTTGGGGGGAACTTTTTATCAACCACAAGAACAGGACTATAATGAACGATAATACTACACCTACGGATACACCACCAGACCCAATATCGGCAAATGCCTTTTTGATCCAACCGATGAAGGGAGCGACGAAAGCACTTAAGGCTATAAATACTGATTTAAAAAAGGCGGGCTGCCATTGGCATATGAGAAACGCATGGAGCTGTCCCATTGGAATGCAGGATATGGTGGAGACAATGCTTGCAAGCAGGCAAATCAGCGTTGAAATTGTCCTTCACAAGGACGATTACTTCGATAAAAGCAGGAGCGGTCAAGAAGCGGAAAACATATGGACGCAGATTGACATCAAGGAAAGGCAACATTACGCCGAAGATCGAGCCTTAATAACTGAACGTGCAGCATTGGAGAAAGAGATCGAAACTCGGGGTTTGTCAGCAGATGATCCGAAAATTCAAAGCCTCTTGGAAAAATTGGATCGGCGGGAAGCTGTACAAAAAGAGCTGCAAGATGAGATCAATCAGTTGCGGAATGGTGCCAAATTACTGGAAGAGAAGGCAGAGTCGATGCTGCCATTTCACATTTTGGGACATAATGCAAAGCGAGAAATTTTGCTGTGGAAGGAGGGGCGACTTATTGCATTACCAGCAGCGCGACTGAACAAGGATGAGCTTCGCCTTTATATCGGGAGTGAGTCGGAGTGGTTTCAATCTGAGGATTCGATTAAAGCTTTGAAGGAAGCGATCATCGATGCAGCACACAAAAAAGGATTCATTGATGACGTTTCACCTTTGCGATCGGGGCTATGGATGGTGAATGACAAATGGTTGATTATTTCTGGCAAGAAAGCGGGCTTTATTGAAAAGGAGCGATTTTCTTACCTAAAAGCACCTCTCTTTGAAGGAAAACTCGTTGAGACTGAGGGGGCAGCATGGTTGGATTGGGAGATTTTCGAGACGTCGATAGGCAATCGAGCCCTTTTAAAAGAGTCTTTCGACCTTATTCATAGCAAGGTGAAGCAATGGAATTGGATTGTTCCTTCGATGGCGGCTTTTGTGACCGCCTTTGCGATGTTAGCCATTGTGCAGCAAGCCATGAAGTGGCGTCCGTGGATATATGTCACGGGCGCTGCATCAACGGGGAAAACCACATTTTGGGAAAATATTTTACAGCACATTTATGGAGGGCTTGTGGAGCGTTTAGATAAGAGTACCGCGCATGCTACTGCTCAAACTATTGGCAATAGCGGCCGCATTCCTGTTTTTGACGAATTTGAAAAGCACAAGCACATTCCTGAAATTCTGGAGTTGGCTAAGCTCTTCAACAAGGGAGGGCAAAAAACCAGTGGGACAGGTTCCGATAAAGCTCATCGGTTTGATCTGCATCACATGCCATGGTTTGGATCGATTTATTTGCCCAAGAAGTTTATGCAGGACACTGCGCAAGAATCGCGTCTTGTTAAGTTCGAGCTGAACAAGATTCCGCAAGGATCGCCAGCCGTTGATAAATTTGACGACGATGGGCGAGTGATCTCTGCCAGGATTACGGCTGCCGTGACTACCTTGTGGGAAGTTCTCGAAGAGAAAGCACAAAAGATCAACGCAGATCGGCATCGTCTTTTGCAAGTGCATCCAGGAATCAAAATTCGCACAGTAGAAAATTTTATGTACGCCTCAGCTCTTTTAGAGATTGTTGCTCCAGAAGGACTAGAAGAGAGTTTCCCCATGTGGGCGGCGACACAGACAGAAGATGATGGCGATAAGTTACTCGATACGATTTTGGCCAGTCTCATCTTTGTTGATGGTGACAAGAAGTCGGTACGTGAGATGTTGCAAATGGGACAGCATGAGGAGCAGTTAGAGCGGCATGGCGTGAAAATTGTCGTTCATAAAGCGAAGAGGTACTTAGCGCTTCGTTGTGAGAACATCACGAGGCACTTGCTCAAAGATACCGAATACGCTTCCTTAGACATCAAGGGGCCGTTGGCAAGAACGGACGGGGCTATAGGAAGTGTGCAGGTAAAGATTACGGGAACGAACCAGCGTTGCATCTTGATTCCGATGGAAAAAGTAGAGAATGAATAAAGTTACTGTGTTACTGCGGAGTAGCATTAAAAGTAAGATGTAACTTATTGATATTAAGTAAAGAATAGAGATTGGTAGCGCGGTAGCAGAGGGATTGGGGCATTAGTGAAAGTAATGAATAAGCGTTTGAGGAATTTGCGAGATAAGCACCAAAGGCTGCTACCTGCTACCGACAGTTGCAATGTCCTTGAATTAAGCAAATTAAGTGGTAGCTTGAGAATGCTACCAAAGGAAATAAAGAGATGACAAAAAAGCTGAAAAAACAAACTGATCTATCTTCACTTTCGCCAAAAGCGTCAGCGGAAAATCGCCTAGAGAAACCTATGAAATTAAATGCAGTGGATAACCAGAAATCTGGAGAGAAGAAGTCGAAGTTTACGCTTGCAGATGGAACAGCTGTAAATTCAGAATCGATGGAACGTTTTGAAACGGCCTTCAAGCAGACCACGGGTACCAATGATGCAGATTTTGCTACGGCCATATTGGTGCATGTCTCCAGAGGATTGCCAGACTCAACATTCGAGGAACGATTCACGTGCATGGCTAGTCTACTTCCGACGGTTAGGCCGCAGGATGAAACGGAGGCGTTGCTTGCGGGGCAATTCCTAGTTTTACAGGCATCTGCCATGGAATGTCTGCGTCAGGGCCATTTTCAAGATGGGTTTTATCACACTGAGCGCTATATCAATTTGGCAACCAAACTCTTCAATGCCGCTACTCAAACCATGCAGGCTCTTACCAAGTACCGAGCTAAGGGTCAGCAAACGGTACAAGTGATCCATGTCCATAATGAAGGGCAGGCGATCGTCGCTCAGAACGTATCATCTGGGGGAGGGGTGGGGACATAATTTCTTGAATTGAACCCCATGGATCACTATGAGTCAATGTACGGCAAAAAGCAAACGGTCTGGCAACCAGTGTTTAAAGTGGGCAATGCGCGGAAGAACAACCTGTCACATGCATGGAGGAACTTCCAAGGGCCCCATAACAAAGGGAGGGAAAGAACGCTCTCGTCGGGCAGCCTTAAGGCATGGGGGATATACTAAACAAGCGAAGGATCATCATCGAGATGTAATGGCTTTAATTCAGAAAAGCAAGCGATTAATTCAAAGCTGCAAATAAAAGTTCTCAGTGCGACCGTCTAACAAAAAAAGTGGACTTTCTATTTATCGATCATTGAAGTAGGGAATTCATTAATATCATGATAACCAAACACTTCGACTTCTGGATGTTTAGCAATAAAATGTCGGATTTTATTTAATGTTGCAATCCGCAATTCATTGTCATCTGCCCTCATTGTTGCCAATTCATTGACGGGATGGTTGGTGTCTGTAAGTTCGCCTCTTAGATAGTAGGCATCTCCGATATAAAATAACCATTGGGATTGGTGCTTCAAAGCGACACCGCAGTGTCCAAGAGTATGTCCGAAAAGAGGAATTAGATAGATTTCGATTTCAGAGCCGACATCTACTTTTCTCGCTTCAAAATCGAACCAGGTTTGTGACGATTTGGAATAGGTTTTTATCATAGGATTGTGTTCGAGTGGTTGAGATAAATATCTCGGATTACCGTTGTTAAAATTTTCATATTCTTCTATTCCAAGATGGACTTTTGCATTCGGGAAATCGGCCAATCCTCCTATATGATCATTATCTAAATGAGAAATAATACAGTCTGTTACATTCGCAGGGTTTAATCCGAGCTTTTCAATTCTTTTTATTGCGGTCCATTGTTCATTGAATTTGTAGCCTACAATATCTATTAATTGTTTCCCAATTCTTGCAAGGGGATTTTGTGTATCCATCAGGCCGATCCCTGCATCAATTAATATTAACTTTTTAGCTGTTTCCAATAACAAGCAATGACCAATTGCTCGACCGTATCCAGGAGAATGAATTTCTACGCAATTCAAGTGATGGATTTTCATCGTCAAAAATTCCTTTTGCTTGATAGAGATGATAACCTAATAGGTTTAGCAAGTATAAACGAAAACAACGGGCTTTTCCAGGTCAAAGTTCTTGACTGGGCGCATTATACGATAGAGAAACATATCCTTCCATCGCCCAACAAAAGCGTTGCAGCCCGAGATAACCTGGAATGTGCAATTGCTTAACTTCAGAGGCGTATAGCTAAGAGAAGGCGTTGTCCTTCCGTTTAAATTACGCAAATTTTACGCACTAGACTGGGTAAAAGTGGCCTAAATGAAAAGAAAAAGGACTTATCGGTTTCCCTTTAAGTCCTTGATTTACTTAGTGTTATTTGATTTGGTTTAATCTGAATTTTGGAGGTGGAGAGAATCGAACTCTCGTCCTTAGCAAACTTCATACAGATGACTACATGCTTAGCGCTTAGGGTGTTTAGGGAGCCTTGCTAGTAAGCGCGCTACTTGAGGCTCTCCGAGCTATCTTATATCTCGAACTCCCTTCAAGATCACTCAAGAATGAGGGGTTCATACCAAGATGTATAACAGTAGAACATCTAAGACTCTCGGTCAGATCCTAGGCTACTGTGCTTCAACGGCTATTAAGCCGCAGCTGCAAAACCTTCTTCGTTACCGAAGAGGCTGACAATTTTAGAGTTGTCGTTTATATTTAATCGGATATTTTAAGAGGCCAACGATTGTCCTCTACATGCCACCCATACTTTGTTTCCAAGTCGAAACCTTGACACCCCCGAGGAGACAGGGTAGAAGACCCAAGCTCTTCGGGGGATTCAATGTACTTAGATCCCTTTATTTTAACATATTTGTGATTTTTATGGAACTCTTTGATTTTTAGAGGGGGTTTTGGAATAATGGTCCAGAGTATTAAGGTGGTTTTATGTTTCATTGGGAGCAGAGCGAGTCGTTTCCGGAGAGAGAAGAAAAAGTTTTGTCTTTTTGGCAGGCTCAAGGGATTTTTAAAAAGTCGGTAGAGGCTAGGAAGGGCTCGCCCCTTTTCTCTTTTTACGACGGCCCTCCCTTTGCGACGGGGCTGCCCCATTACGGCCACTTGCTGGCGGGAACGATCAAGGACGTGGTGCCTCGGTATAAGACGATGAAGGGATTTTGCGTCCCTAGGCGTTTTGGCTGGGACTGCCATGGGTTGCCTGTCGAAAATGAGATCGAAAAGGGCAAAGAGCTCTCGGGGTCTGCAGCTATTGAGGAGTTCGGCATTGCGAACTTTAATGAAGAGTGCCGCAGCATTGTCTTGAGATATTCCAACGAATGGAAAAAGACGGTGAACCGCTTTGGGAGATGGGTTGATTTTGATCATGTCTACCGGACGATGGATGTCTCTTTTATGGAGTCTGTTTGGTGGGTCTTTAAAGAGCTTTACGAGCAGGATTTGGTTTATGAGGGATTTAAGGTGATGCCTTTTTCAGCAAAGCTGGGAACTCCTTTGTCGAATTTTGAGGCGAATCTTAACTACAAGGATGTCGATGATCCGAGTTTAGTGGTCGCTTTTGAGTTAGTAGATGAGCCCAATACGCGGTTTTTGGCTTGGACGACGACTCCTTGGACGCTCCCTTCGAACTTGGCTTTGATCGCTGGGGGAAAGCTCGATTATGTCAAGGTGAGGGCTGGAGACGGCAAATATTACATTTTAGCTGAAGCTCGCTTGCCGGGTTATTTTAAAGAAGGGGCGGAGGTTCTAGAGCGTTTTAAAGGGGAAGCGTTAAAAGGGCGTAGATACAAGCCTTTATTTCCTTTCTTTGCAGACAGAGCAAAGGAAAACGCCTTTCAGCTATTGGTAGATGATTTTGTGTCGGTAGAAGATGGAACGGGCATTGTGCATGCGGCGCCGGCTTTTGGCGAGATGGACTTTTTTGTCTGCAAGCGAGAGGGGATCGATTTAGTTTGCCCAGTAGATGCGAATGGAGCATTTACTTCTGAAGTACCTCCTTATACAGGGCAGTATGTCAAAGATGCGGACAAGGAGATCATCCGCGCGCTGAAACAGCAGGGATCGATTTTTTATCAAGGAACCATTCGGCATAGATACCCCTTTTGCTGGCGCTCCGATACGCCGCTGATTTATAAGGCGGTGAGCACATGGTTTGTGGCGGTAGAAAAAATTAAAGATAGACTCCTTGAAGCCAATGAACAAATCACTTGGATGCCTTCTCATATTAAAGAGGGGCGGTTTGGCAAGTGGCTCGAAAATGCGAGAGATTGGGCGATCAGCCGCAACCGTTATTGGGGGACGCCGATCCCGATTTGGCGCTCTGAAGATGGCGATTGTTTAGTCGTTGGCAGCGTAGCCGAATTAGAAAAGCTCACCGGTGAAAAAACGACAGATTTGCATCGCCATTTCATCGATCATTTAGAAATTAAGGTTGGTTCTAAAATTTATCGGCGCATCTCTGAAGTGTTTGATTGCTGGTTTGAGTCGGGATCGATGCCGTATGCGCAAAATCATTATCCTTTTGAAAACAAAGAGACGTTTGAAAAAACTTTCCCTGCTGACTTTATTGCAGAAGGGTTGGATCAAACTCGCGGCTGGTTTTACACGCTGACGGTTCTCTCTTCAGCTCTTTTCCGAAAACCTGCGTTTAAAAACGTGATCGTGAACGGTATTATTTTGGCTGAAGATGGTAATAAAATGTCCAAACGGTTAAAAAATTACCCTGATCCTGAAGTGGTCATTCAGCGTTTTGGCGCGGACGCGGTAAGACTTTATATGCTCAATAGTCCTGCTGTTAAGGCGGACGATCTTCGCTTTTCTGAGCGCGGGGTGGAGCATGTGCTGAGACAAGTTTTGATTCCTCTTTGGAACTCATTTGTCTTCCTTTCCACGTATGCGAAAATCTATAAGTGGACGCCCTCGTCTCACGAAAAGGCTCCTACTGCCCTCATTGATAGGTGGCTTTTATCCCTTACGCAAAAGTTGATTCAGGATGTTGAGTCCTCTATGGATCGGTACGATCTAAATAGCGCTGTTGAACCTTTTGTCGGCTTTGTTGATCAGTTGACCAATTGGTATATCCGCCGCTGCCGCAGCCGATTTTGGGCAGATGAAGACACGCAGGATCGAAGAGAGGCTTTTTCTACGCTTTACACAGCGCTTCTTCTTGTGGCAAAGATCGCAGCTCCCTTTATTCCGTTCATTACAGAGGCGATCTATCAACAGCTTCGGCAGTCAGAGGCTCCTCAATCTGTGCATCTTTGCGACTATCCAGTTTATCAAGAAAAGCTTCGAGATCTTGGTCTTGAACAGGAAGTGCAGGCGGCTCAAGCGGCTGTTAGTCTTGGTCATAGTCTAAGGAAAGAGCATAAGATGAAAGTGCGCCAGCCTTTGTCCAAAGCTCATGTCATCACTTCCAATCTCTCCCTGCTCCATTCTTTAGACAAGCAAAAACAACTCATCGCTGATGAGCTCAATGTAAAAACGATTGAATTTCATAGCGATGAAGGAAAATTTGTCCAGTGGCAGGCAAAACCCAATTTCCCGATCCTCGGAAAAAAAATCGGTAAGCTCATGCCTCAGGCGCAGAAAGTCATCCAAGGATTGGATCGTCATCAAATGAACTCTCTTGCGCATGGCGGAAACGTTTCGGTCGTGATTGGCGATTTGCTGATCGAGCTAGAACCTAACGACGTTCAAATTGAACGAAAGGTTAAAGAAGGGCTCGCCGCAGGCAATGAAGGGGAACTTACGGTCGCTCTCGATCTTGCTTTAACTGAAGATCTCCTCTTGGAAGGACTTTCTCGAGAGCTCATGAATAAGATCAACATGATGCGCCGCGAGATGGGTTTAGAGGTGACCGATCGGATTCGTATTTGCATCCAGACCACCCCACGCATGGAAGAGGCTCTTTCTCTTTATCAAAAGACAATTGCGTCCGAGGTATTGGCTGTCGATTTCCAAATCGGCCCCTGTGAGGGCGCTCTTTGGGATCTTAACGGGGAGGAAGCTCGACTTATGATTGCAAAGGCTTAGTCTTTAAAAAGTCTTAATAATTACGCTTTGTAATACCTTCTCTACGAATGAGTTGCGATTAAAATAATTGTTGCATTTTAAATGAAAATATGGTACAATTGAAGTATAAAGAGAGGATGTATGAGCAGAAATCAACCATCTCTTCTTGATGAAGAGACGCAAGAAGCAAGTAGTCTTTTAAAGACGGACGATCACCGTTTTCAGATGAAAGTGTACGAGACTGTGGAGCTTATCCAAGACGCTTGCCCTTTTCTCCAGACTGAATCGACGATCCGACGCCTTCTCGCCCAGTACGGCGAAGCTTATCTCTTTTTTAACCAAACAGGCGAGCTGTGCTTCTTGACAGATTTCGTCAAGCCTGTGAAAAAGACGAATTAAGAGGGTTTAGCTGATTGGGACTTCGTCCCAAACCCAACTAAAGGACTTTGTCCTTTAGAATCCTATTTTTTTTGTATTAGGAAAAAGCCTTGATGGTTAATGCGTCAATCATCAGGGCTTTTTTTATTTGATGAATTTTTGTTTATAAAGAAAACCCTTTTTGTATAGTGAAAGAAAAAGGGTGAATAGATGGGACATACTCATTCGTCTTCGTGTTCTCATGGCCATGGCCCTGCGGTGCATGGCAAGGCGCTTTACATTTCTATTTCGATTGCGGCTTTATTTATGATTGTCGAGGTGGTGGGCGGTTGGATAGCCAACTCGTTAGCTCTGATCAGCGACGCTCTTCATTTGTTTACAGATATTGGCGCTTTGACGCTGAGTTTAGTTGTTTTGAAGATTGCCCATTGGCCCAAAACGCCCGGCATGAGCTACGGCTATTATCGAGCGGAAGTTTTAGGGGCGCTTGCGAGTTCGCTTTCTTTGTGGGCTCTTTGCGGAGTATTGGTGTATGAGGCGATTATGCGTCTTATTGTACCAGAACCTGTGCAGGGACCTTTAGTGTTTGTGATTGCTTCGGTCGGTCTTGCGGCGAATTTGATGATGATGCGCGTTTTACATCCCGTGCAGGGGCACAATATCAACATGCGCGCGGCTTATTTGCATGTTCTTGGAGATGTATTGGGCAGTGTTGGGGTGATTTTGGGGGGCGCTCTTTTATGGTGGACCAATTGGTACCCCATTGACCCGATCATTACGCTTCTTTTTAGTTTGGGTATTCTTTATGGCTCAGGGAAGATTATTAAAGAATCCATTGTGATTTTAATGGAAGCGACTCCAACGGGTGTGAATCCTCTGAAAATTGAGCAAGACCTTTTGGCGATTGAAGGGATTGAAGAGATTCATGATCTTCATGTATGGGCTGTTTCTAATAAGAAAATCGCTTTAAGTGCGCATCTTGTCGGTAGAAATGGTCATAAAATTCTGAGTCAAGCCCATCAAATGATCGAATCGAAGTATGGAATTTCGCATATGACCCTTCAGTTTGAAGATCCGGAGCATTTTGAGCCTAAATACTGTTACGACTGTTCTCCTGGGAGTGCTCATAGAGAATAGCCCTTGCGTTTTTGACCTTCTTTAAGTAAGCTGCATGCCTTCAAAAAAATACCGAGGCATCTATGCATGTTTTGTTACCATCCATCCTGTTGGCGTCTTCAAGGGGAGGTCAACTATTAAACCTGAGCGGCGAAATCATTGATGAACTCGTGGATATGGATTTGCCAGACACAACTTGTTCCATAAGAGATATTCCGAACCTTCGATTGACTCGCTGCAAATTCTTTAAGGTGGAAAGCAAAGGAGAGCTTTTCTTGAATGAATGCCGAGTTGAGAAAGTCGTCGCAGTAAAAAAAGCTACTTTAATCAATCAGTGTGAGATCGGAGAGGTCATGACAGATGAGGATGGGGAAGTATGGATAGAAAAATGTAAAAACGTCAAAGCGGTAGCTACGGGCCGCGTCATACTTGATCAAGTTTTTCCCTCGATGAAATTGCATGTAAAAATATTGATTCGTACGGCTGATTTTTCGGTATATACCGAAGGAAGCTGAAGAATCGGCTTACAGGCGGGTTCAAAGCGCCAAAAATCGATCGTCATAAAGGGGGGTTGTATTGCCTCGATACTACCCCCCTTTATGACAATCGATTTTTGGTAGCTTTCAATTCCGCCTGTAAGCCGATTCTTCAGCTTTCTTCGGTATAAACATAGGATTCCAAAGATTGAGTCCTTTGGCGGGGTATGGGGCAGCGTCCCATCTCATTCTGAGTGCATCTATAGATTTAAAAAATTCGAATGATGTATCATGGGTCCCCGTGAGAGGTTTTATGGGTGGTCAGTTTGTCTTTTTAGGGACGGGGGCGTCGGCGGGGGTTCCTTTGATAGGGTGCCAGTGCGCTGTGTGCCAGTCTTCTTTGCCCTATAACAATCGTTTGCGCTCAGCAGGGTGGCTTCGGGTAGGAGAAAAGTCTTTTTTAATTGATGTGGGGCCCGATTTTCGACAGCAGGCGCTGAAGCATGGGATTGAGCGGGTCGATGGGCTGCTGTTGACTCATACGCATTTTGACCATATTGCGGGGATCGACGACTTGAGGATCTATTCTGTTAGGCAAGAAAGGGCTGTTCCTTGCTTGCTGTCTCAGGAGAGTTATGATGAGCTGGCTACGCGCTATCATTATTTTTTTAAGAAAGGAAAGAATCTGACGGCCCAGTTTTCTTATCAGGTGATGAATGATGAGGCGGGCGTCTTGGGATTTGAGGGGCTTTCGGTGAAGTATTTTCATTATAAGCAAGGCGATATGAAAGTGACGGGCTATCGGATTGGCGATTTTGCGTATCTGACAGATATCCGGGATTATGGCGAAACGATTTTTTCTTTTTTACAAGGGGTGAATTGTTTGGTGCTGAGCGCGCTTCGAGAAGAGCCGTCCCATTTGCATTTATCGCTGGATGAAGCGGTCGCCTTTGCTAGGAAAGCGGGAGCTCGGAAAACGAGACTGACCCACCTTTCCCATTTTTTGGATCATGAAGAGATCAACCAAAAACTGCCTCCTGATGTACAGGCAGGATACGATGGGTTGACGATGGAATTTGAGGTGCTGTAGTGGAGCCGGGACAGGGAAGACTAGTCGATTTACAACCAGAGCAGAAAAAAACTTTATTGGTAGGCACCTATAAACAAACGAGCGATAAAGAGCTTTGCGCGGAGCAATTGAGCGAGCTGGAAAGTTTATGCGCAACGTATGGGTTAGAGGTGATAGAGAAAATCATGTGCCCGATTAAGGCATATGATGCTTCGACCTTTGTAGGCAAAGGGAAGGTCCAAGAGATTGCGGATTTGGTTTTGGAAAAAGGGATTGACGTCGTCATCTTTGACGATGAAATTTCTCCCCAGCAGCAGAGAAATTTGGAGAAAATCTTTGAAAAAATCACGGTGGATCGAACAGAGCTGATTTTAGGCGTATTTGCTCAAAGGGCCCATTCCCGCGAGGCGCGCATACAAGTTGAACTTGCGACTCTTCGCTACCAGATGCCGAGGCTGAGAAGGATGTGGACCCACTTAAGCCGCCAAAGATCGGGAGGATCGAGCGGCGGCGGAGGCGGCTACGTCAGAGGAGAAGGGGAGAAGCAGATTGAGATCGACCGAAGGATCGTGAGGCGCCGCTTAGATCGTTTGGAAGTAGAGCTGAAAGCCGTCAAACAGGCGCGAGATACACAAAGGCAAGCGCGGAAGCGAAGTGGAATCGCAACGTTTGCTATCGTCGGGTATACGAATGTTGGTAAATCGACTTTAATGCGCGCTTTAACGGACGCCGATGTGCTGGTAGAAGATAAACTCTTTGCCACGCTCGATACGACGACACGCAAATATGTCCTTCCAAACCGCCAAGAAATTTTACTGATCGATACGGTGGGATTTATTCGTAAAATTCCTCACCTTTTGGTAGCGGCTTTTAAAAGCACTCTTGAAGAAGCTGTCCAAGCAGATATTTTGCTCCACCTAGTTGATGTCAGCAGCTCTGCTGCAGAAACGCAAGCGGAATCAACTCTGGCCGTTGTTAAGGAGCTGGGCGCTGAAAATGTCCCGATGATCACAGTATTAAACAAAATCGATCAGTGTCAAAATCGCCTTATGGCAGAGCGCATGAGGATCAAGTATCCAAAAACGGTAGAAATTTCTGCCTTGCAAAAGCTTGGATTTGATCATCTTCTCGAATCGATGATCAATGAAATTTCTAAATTAAGAAAGCATGTCAAATTAAGAATCCCGCAAAGCCATTACGCTTTAGTCAGCGAACTCATGCGAGAGGGGAAAGTAAGCTCATGCGAGTATGAAGACAACGACGTCGTGCTTGAAGTAGAAATCCCTCGCATCCTCGAGAAAAAAGTAGCTCTTTTTGAGGTGCTTTCGTGACGCTTCCTCCCTGTCGAGCTTCTTTAGATGTGCTGGACGACGAACTCACTTCGACGTTATTTGCAGATTATTACTATTCTACCTATGCAGCCTCGAGCGCATCTACTTTATTTCGGTTCCATGAAGAGCCTTTCCCAATAGATGGAGATCCTTCCTTATCTCTCCCAGAGCTTCCCTCGTTAAAAGAACCCAAATTATCCGCCCGGATTTTTTCCAAAATCAAGTCTCTTCCAGCTCAAGACCGTCCTCGAGAGCGTTTAGCGCAGGTGGGTCCTGAAGCCCTTTCCACCATCGAGCTCCTCGCTATTTTACTAGGCAATGGGACTAAAAACTGCTCTGTTTTACAGCTAGCCGCTCAACTCATGTCCCATTTTGGCACTCTTCACGCCCTTTCCGAGGCGAGCGTGCAAGAGCTCTCTTCTCTCAAAGGCATCGGCTTTGCCAAAGCCGTGCAGCTTAAAGCCGCCTTCAGCCTTCATGCAAGACTCCCCATCGGCCCCATCGATAAAATCGTGTTCGATAAAGCCAGCAAAATCTACGATCTCATCGGCTCTGAGCTAAAAAAAGAAAAAGTTGAAGTGCTTATGGTCATTCTTCTTGATGCCAGAAAGCGCTTTATCCATCGAGAAATCGCCGCAAAAGGCATTTTAAATCAGATTTTAATCCACCCGCGCGAAATCTTTCATTTAGCTATCAAGCATCGCGCTCACAGCATCGTCATCGCCCACAACCACCCCTCAGGAGATGTAGTCCCTTCCCAGCAAGATCTCCACATGACGCAAATTCTAAGAAAATCAGGCGAAATTTTAGGCATCAAACTGATAGATCATCTGATTGTAGCAGGAGAAGAGTACATTTCTCTCGCTGAGAAAAATCTTCTTCATGATGTTTAGTTGGGGCTCCGCCCCAAACCCCGCTAAAAGGCTATCGCCCTTTAGAATCCCTTTTGTTTTTTTTTATTTTCAAAAAAATCAAAAAGGATTCTAAAGGGCGATAGCCCTTTAGCGGGGTTTGGGGCGGAGCCCCATCCTGAGGAATTCACAAATTATCGAACAGGGAGAAGTTCTTGTAGGGCGGCGAGGATTCTTTCTTTGTTGGGAAGCGTTTCTTTTTCGAGGATTTTGGAGTATGGCATGGGAGTTTCTCGTTGGCAGACGCGGACGAGGGGGGCGTCGAGATCATCGAAGCAGTGTTCGATGATTTGAAAGCCCACTTCGGCGGAGATGCCGGCGAAGATGTGACCTTCTTCGACGATGGCGCAGCGGTGCGTTTTGCGAACCGAGGCGGCAATGGTTGCGATGTCGAGGGGTTTGATGGTCCTGAGGTCGATGATCTCTACTTGGACGCCTTGCTTGGCGAGCTCGTCTGCGGCTTCGCGGCAGAACTTGAGCATGCGCGAGTAGGAAATGAGGGTGATGTGCTTGCCTTCGCGGATGACTTTGGCTTTGCCGATGGGGACGAGGTACTCTTCCGTGGGGATCTCCATCTTGTCGCCGTAGTCGAGCTCATTTTCTAAGAAGATGACGGGGTTGTTGGAACGGATGGAGGCTTTCAGAAGACCTTTCGCATCGTAGGCGTTGCTTGGGGCTATGACGATGAAACCGGGGAGGTGGCCGTAAATGGCCTCTACACAGTGGGAGTGCTGGCAAGAGACTTGAGCGGCAGCTCCATTTGGGCCTCGGAAGACGATAGGGACTTTAAAACGACCGTTGGACATGTAGTAGGCTTTGCAGGCGTTCGAGATGAGCTGATCCGCGGCGACGAAGGAAAAGTTCCAGCTCATGAACTCTACAATCGGGCGCAGACCTGTTTGAGCAGCTCCGATGGCGATGCCGGCAAAACCGTTTTCGGCAATCGGCGTGTCGATGACGCGCTCGGGACCCCATTTGTCCAGCATGCCTTTGGTGACTTTGTAGGCGCCATTATATTCCGCTACTTCTTCGCCAAGGATGAACACGGTAGAATCGCGGGTCATCTCCTCATCGATCGCTTGCCTGAGGGCTTCTCGAATTTCAACGATTTGCGTTCCCATTTCCTTCCTCTGGAGCAAATACTCCCTCTTCTAATGTCATTGGGTTAGGCCAAGGACTTTCTTCTGCAAATTTCATCGCGGCAATCACGATCTCTTTTTGTTGGGTATCTAGTTCTTTGAAAGTAGATTCATTGAGCATGCCATGCTGGGTGAGCGCTTCTTTCATCAAAAGGATTGGGTCGTTCTCCATGGTTTTGTGCAGCTCTTCTTTTGAGCGATAGAGTGCGGGATCTGAAATAGAGTGCCCGCGGAATCGTTGGGTGATCGCTTCAATGAGTACGGGTCGAGAGGTGCTGAGCACTTCATGGTAAGCCTCTTTGAATCCTGCATAGCAATTAAAAAAATCCATGCCGTTGAGAGTATAGGATTTGATGCCATAACTGCTTGCATAGTGCTTTGCGATCGGCTGGACGGCGACGGCTCTTTGCACGGAAGTTCCCATGCCCCATTGATTGTTTTCAATGACGTAAAGACAAGGCAGGTTCCATAGGGCGGCCATATTGAGTGATTCGTGCACAGCCCCTTGCACGACAGCCCCATCTCCTAGAAAACAAAAAGAGGCCCACCCTTTCTTTTTCAGATACTTGATGCTGAATGCGGCGCCAGTCGCAATGGGCACGTGTCCTCCGACAATGGCGAGCCCGCCGAGCAGGTGATCGGCATAGATATGCATCGATCCCCCTTTTCCTCCTGCATTCCCTGTCGCTTTGCCATAAAGCTCTGCCATCATCTCATTCGGCGTCGCGTGGAGTAAAAGAGCTAAAGCATGGCAGCGGTAAGTCGTTGTAAACCAGTTGTCGGAGCCCGCTGCAGCAACGCAACCGACCTGAATGGCCTCTTGCCCCATGTAAGAATGATAAAATCCTCCTACCTTGCCTTGCTGATAGGCGGCCTCGCCTCGGATTTCAAAATTCCTGATGAGGAGCATTTGCTCTAAGAGCTTTAAAAGTTTTTCCTTCCCCAACTCTTCAATGACAGCGTCTCGGTTGGAAGGGAAAAAATGGTAAGGGGTGTTTGTCTCGTCTTTCATGTCTTTGCGTTCTTAGTCTAAACCGGCGTATAAACAGTTAAGTAATAATTTTGCAAGAGATCTTACCCCATGCCCGGCATGCCAGAGCCGTGGTTCGGAACCACGTGGGGATTGTTGGTGACCGGGACTGTTCTCAAATCGTCGTCTTCATCATAAAACTGAAAACAACCAGTTAAGGTTAAGAGGGGGAGGAGGAAGAAAACACATTTTTTCATGATACAGCCTCGGCTTATAAAATTACTCTTCTCAGGATACCCAAATGGGGAGAAAAAAGAAATGGGTTTATTCCAGTGAGGAATAGGCGGGCTGGGAGGAGATAAAATGAGAATTGCTTTTAATCGAAAAATTCTGTTTCATAGGGGGTTTTACATTGGGTGACTATGGCTCCGCGACCTATCTATTATGACACCGAAACTACAGGTGTAAGACCGGCTAAAGATCGAATTATCGAGATTGCAGCTTACGATGTGGAAAGAGATCGAACGTTTTGTTCTTTTGTTTATCCTGAAGGGCCGATTCCTCCGGAATCTACCGCTATTTCCGGCATCACAGATGAAATGGTGAAGGGAGCTCCCTTATTTAGCGAGGTGGGGCCTGCCTTTGCGGCCTTTTGCGAGGGAGATGTGGTTTTAGTAGCTCATAATAACGATCAGTTTGATAAGCTTTTTTTGGAGCATGAGTACAATCGGTTTGGCCTTTCTATGCCAAGCTGGCTCTATTTTGATACGTTGAAATGGTCGCGCAAGTATCGGCCCGATTTGCCGCGCCATTCTTTGCAATTTTTGAGAGAATTATTTGGGATCGAGGCCAACCAGGCTCATAGGGCTTTAGATGACGTCTATGTGCTTCATCAAGTGTCTACGAGGCTGATCGACGATTTGAGTTGGGATGAAATTTTACGTTTGATGACCCAATCTTCTGAGATCACTAGAATGCCGTTTGGCAAATATGCGGGAAAACCTCTTTCCGAGGTTCCTAAAGATTACGTTAGCTGGCTTGCGAAAAACGGCGCGTTAGATAAATCGGAAAACGCAGCGCTTCGGGAAAATTTTAAAAAATTAGGTCTTTTGGGGGAATAAATGAACGTCAAAATTGCGATCATTGGCTGTGGATACATTGGCATGAAGGCAGCGGCCCATTGGAGCGAAATGGGGCATCATGTGACGGCGACGACGCGCCATCCGGAACGATTGCCCGATTTGGCAAAAGTGGCCCAAAAAACTTTGATCCTCAAGGGAGATGACGAGGAGGGGCTCGCCTCTCTTATCGCTGCGAATGATGTTCTAGTGATCACAATTGCAGCCGATAGCATCGATCAATATGAAAATGCCTATTTGCATACCTCCCAGCAGATCCGCGCTCTCGCTTTAGAAATGAACGAACCTCGCCGTTTAATCTATACGAGCAGCACTTCGGTATACGGAGATCATCACGGGCTTTGGGTAGATGAAACAGCCTCTTTAACGGCTCCTTCCGAGCAAGGGAAAATTCTCATCCAATCGGAAAAAACCTATCTTTCCTTATCAGAATGCCATTGGCATGTATGCATTTTGCGTCTTGCCGAGATTTACGGTCCCGATAGAGAGATCTCTCGCCGGGCAAAACATATGGAAGGGCATAAATTGCCAGGTTCGGGCGATCAGTATACGAACATGGTGCATAAAGAAGATGTCGCGGCAGCCTTGGATTACGCGCTTCGGTATCGTTTAGAGGGAATTTATAATGTTGTTGACGATGAGCATCCGACTCGCAAAGAATTATACGACCGCATTGCTCATCAGCGCCACTGGCCTCTTCTTGAATGGGATCCTACTCTAACAAGCATGCATGGAGGCAACAAAAGAGTATCGAACCATAAAATTAAATCAGAAGGTTTTGTTTTTTCCTTTCCACATAGAATTTTAGATTAAAAACTGTCGTTGAAATTCTCCAATATACCGTTCGTAACTCAAGAATCGGCTATTGGATGAGATTGAAAGCTGCCAAAAATTGATCGCCGCAAAGTGGGCTAGTATGAGGCAATACAACCCACTTTGCGGCGATCGATTTTTGGCGCTTTGAACTCGTCCAATAGCCGATTCTTGAGTCACGAACGGTATACAAAGAAATTCAACGACCGCCTCTTATTCGGAAAGAGCTTCTTCTTGTAGATTAGGAGATGCAGGCGAGATATTTTGAGGTAGAAACCAAGTGGTTTTTAGCGCCAGCGTTAACTCTTCGATTTTTTTGCTTGTTTTGGCGACAAATTTATTGCCGGTGAATAGTTGGATTGGCTTGCCTTTAATCAAGATTCGTTTGTCGTTATGATCTGCGATCCATTTATGAATTTTTGCCACAGTCGCTTCAAGCGCTTCTGGGGTGACCAGTTCGTCTTGTCTTTTTAATACTTCCTCTAGTTTTTTTCTGGCTTTTTTAATGGTTTGACTTTCAGGCGCGCACTTTTTTTTCCCTTCGTCGCTCATTTTAACTCCTCTGGTGGACCTGCGAGAATGCTAAAAGAATTTCATTTAAATAGCTAGAAAAAACTATGCTGAAAAGATATGCGGAGGATAGTATGAATGCGATAGAAATAAAAAAAGAATTAGGTTTAAGAGCTGCTCAATTGATTCAATCCGGGATGATCGTCGGTCTCGGCACTGGTTCTACTGCTGAGTGTTTTATTCATAGCCTGCTTGAGCGGGTCCAAAAAGAAAAACTAACCATTCAAGCCGTTGCCAGTTCAGAGCGTTCGGCAGAATTAGCGCGAGCAGGCGGCGTTTCCGTCTTAGATCTCAATGAGGCCTCTCATGTCGACATCACCGTTGATGGAGCCGATGAAATCGATCCCGAAAAGCGTCTGATTAAAGGAGCTGGCGGAGCTCTGCTTCGAGAAAAAATCCTAGCCTCCTCCAGTCGCAGCATGCTCGTCATCGCCGATGAAACCAAGTTAGTTCCTCACCTCGGAAAAACAAAACTCCCCCTAGAAATTCTCCCCTACGGCGCCGCCGCCACCCGCCGCCATATCGAAGCCCTCGGACACAAAGCTTCCTGGAGATTAAGCCCCTTCAGCCCCCTCCGCCCCACCTTTCATCTACCCCAGCAATCAGAAAATCTCTTCCTCACAGACAACAATAATCTCATCCTCGATCTCACTTTCAGTCACCCTCTCCAAAACCCCGAAGAGCTTCATCACGAACTCACCCAAATCCCCGGAGTACTCGAAACCGGCTTCTTTTTCCACCTAGCCAAAACAATCCTCATCGGCCGTCTTAATGGCAAAGTCGATCAAATTTCTTAGCGCATAGATGGGGCTTCGCCCCAAACCCCACCAAAGGACTATCGTCCTTTGGAAACCTATTTACTTTACGAATCATCAATCGCTGCGATTGATGATTCAAAAACAAATAGGAGTCCAGAGGACGTAGTCCTTTGGCGGAGTGTGGGGCGGAGCCCCGCTATCGATTAGCTCAGACATTCTTCGAGTTCGTCGATGAGTTTTTGGAAATAATTGAGAGCTGATTCGACGGGTTTGGGGCTTGTCATGTCGACGCCTGCGATCTGTAGGAGATCGAGGGGGTAGCGGCTGCCTCCGGCGCTGAGGAATTGGAGGTATTTTGATCGAGCTTCTTGGGATTGGGTGGCTTGATTGAAGAGCTCGAGGGCTGCGCTGAGGCCGGTTGCGTATTGATAAACGTAGAAGTCGTAGTAGAAGTGGGGGATTCGGGCCCATTCGAAGGCGAGTTCGGGGTCGGCGGCGAAATGGGGGCCGTAGTATTCTTGGTTGAGTTGGAGATAAGTTTTGTTGAGAAGAGAGGGGGTGAGGGGGACGCCTTCTTCGGCCCAGCGGTGGAGTTGCCATTCGAACTCCGCGAAGAGCGTTTGACGGAAGATGGTGCCTCGAATGCCTTCGATTTGGTAGTTGAGGAGAACGGCTTTTTCTTGCTTGGTTTTTGCGTGGGAGAGGAGATGGCGCAAGAGAAGCTGCTCGTTGAAAGTGGAGGCGACTTCTGCTACGAAGATCGGGTATTGGGAGTTGATGTAGGATTGGTGGGTGCGGCTGTAGTAGCTGTGCATGCTGTGGCCAGCTTCGTGGGCGAGAGTGAGGACGTCATTGAGCGTGCCGTGGTAGTTCATGAGGATGTAGGGCATGCTATCGTAGCATCCGCTGGAATAGGCCCCGGAGCGCTTGCGGGCGTTTTCGTAGACATCGACCCAGCGATCTGTGGTGAGGCCTTTTTGTAAGATCTCTTGGTATTCGGAGCCTAAGAGAGAGACGGATTCGATGACAGCATGGCAGGCGTCGGGATATGCCATGTTCATGTTGGTTTCTGAGACGAGAGGAACGTAGAGATCGTAGGCGTGAATTTGATCGAGCTTGAGGATTTTTTTTCGTAGGTCAAGATACTTGTGCATGAGAGGGAGGCCTGTTTTCACAGTTTGGATGAGCTGTGAATAGACCTTGGTGTCGATTTTATGGCTGAAGAGGGCGGAATCTAGACAGCTGGGAAAATTTCTGGCCCTTGCTGTGAAGAGATGGCTTTCGACTAGACCTTGAAGAAGCTCGCAGATTGTGTTGGCGTGATGTTCATAGCTTTGATGCAGATGGATGAAAGCGGTTTTGCGAAATTTTCGGTCGGGAGATCTGACGTACATGAGATAAGAGCCGTTGGAGAGGGGGTGTTCTTTTCCTTTCTCGTCGAGGGCGGGTTGGAAGGTGAGGTCCGCATTATTCAGAGCCCCGAACGCTTTATAGAAAGTGTCTAGAGCTTTTGAGCTAAGGGCCATAATTTTTTCCTGCTCAGGTGGAAGCGTGTGGGCTTTTCTCCGGTTTACTTTTTCTAAATAGAATTGAAATGGTTTGAGAGAGGGGGTTTGGAGCAATGTTTGATATTGCTCCTCGCTGAGGGATAGCAGCTCTGGCTCGATCCAGGAGCTTTCCAACTGAAAATGGTGCATGAGCTGCGAGATCAGGCCAAAATAATGTTTATGTACGTCATTGCCTACGTCCTCATCTAATTTAAGATGGGCGTAGGTATGTAGTTTCGATAGCTCTCTGTCTAGGTTAAATAATTTATTGAGAAGCTCTGTGAGCTGGGAGGGGTTTGCGAGATGGTTTTTGTAGGCGGCAAGCTCTGGCCAGCGAAGCTCTTCTTCTTTATTTTGAATAGCTTGCAGATCTTTTTCCCACTCGGAAAACGAGGGGTATAAAGCCGAGACATTCCACTGGTCTTGCTCGGGGATTTCGGTTCTGGATTGGGTCATAGGAGCTTCCTTTTTTTAGAAAAAACGGGCGCGATTAGCAATCCCGCATTCGATTTGCTAAATTTTGTTGCAAAAAAAACCATGTTCTAGTATATTCCTTTATAGATTTTAGTCGATAACTCTCACAATATAATCGCTGGCCTTAGGGCTGGCCTAAAAAAAAACAACACAAGGAGAAGCACTTTATGGCTCAACAAGCTGAAAAGAAAATGACACTGAAGCCTCTTGGCAACCGAGTTCTTGCTCAAAGATTAGAGCAGCAAGAGACGATGAAGGGGGGGATCATTCTTCCGGATAGCGCTAAGAAAAAGCAAGAGACGGCTCGTGTGGTAGCTGTGGGTTCTGGCAAAAAATTAGACGATGGTCAAATTGTGCCAGTGCCTGTAGCAGTCGGCGATGTGATCCTTATGGATAAATACGCAGGACAGGAAGTCTCGATCGATGACGAAGAGTTTGTGATCGTGAAGTCTGATGACATCGTAGCAATTGTTGAAGAATAATTTTGTTAAGGAGAATTTGTAAATATGGCACCTAAAAACATTAAGTTCAAAGAAGACGCTAGACAAAAGATTTTAAAAGGCGTTCGTACGTTAGCTTCCGCAGTGAAAGTCACTTTGGGACCCAAAGGCCGCAACGTAGTCATCGATAAAAAATTCGGTTCGCCCCAAATCACAAAAGACGGCGTGACTGTAGCAAAAGAGATCGAACTAGAAGACCGCCACGAGAATATGGGCGCTCAAATGGTGAAAGAAGTCGCTAGCAAAACAGCGGATAAAGCGGGCGATGGAACCACGACAGCGACAGTGCTTGCAGAAGCCATTTACAGCGAAGGTCTTCGCAACGTGACAGCAGGCGCAAACCCAATGGAAGTGAAAAGAGGGATTGAGCTGGCAGTGAATCTTGTCGTTGATGAGCTGAAAAAACTCAGCAAGCCGATCAAAGATTCTAAAGAAATCGTCCAAGTAGCGACGATTTCTGCTAATGGCGACAGCGAAATCGGATCGATCATTGCGCAAGCCATGGAAAAAGTGGGCAAAGATGGAACGATTACAGTTGAAGAAGCGAAAGGTTTTGAAACAACTCTCGACGTAGTTGAGGGGATGAATTTCGATCGAGGCTATACTTCTGCTTATTTCGTCACCAATGCAGAAACTCTCGTTTGCGAATATGAAAACGCGCTTGTTCTTATTTATGAGAAAAAAATCTCTTCCATGAAAGAGTTTTTACCGATCCTGCAGGCTGCTGCGGAATCTGGCAAACCTTTGCTCATCATTGCTGAAGATGTCGATGGCGAAGCTTTGGCGACCCTCGTGGTCAACCGTCTGCGCGCAGGCTTAAAAGTCGTTGCTGTAAAAGCTCCCGGCTTTGGCGATCGCCGCAAAGCGATGCTCGAAGATATCGCTATCTTGACTGGCGGCGAGTTCATCAGCGAAGAGAGAGGCATGTCTTTAGAGAAAGTCACTCTCGATATGCTCGGCAAAGTGAAGAAAGTGATCGTGAAAAAAGACGACACGACGCTCGTCGATGGTTCTGGCAATAAGCAAACGATTTTGGATCGCGTAGCTCTTTTAAAGCGTCAGATCGAAGAAAGCACATCCGATTACGATCGCGAAAAACTCCAAGAGCGTTTAGCGAAACTCTCTGGCGGCGTTGGCGTGATCCGTGTGGGCGCTGCGACTGAAATCGAGATGAAAGAGAAGAAAGACCGCGTAGACGATGCGAAAGAAGCGACGAAAGCGGCTGTCGAAGAGGGGATCCTCCCAGGTGGCGGCACAGCGCTTATCCGTTCTCTGCCAGCTCTTCAAGCAGCGATCGAAAAACTCTCCGGCGATACAAAAATCGGCGCAGAGATCATCGTTCGCGCTCTAAGCTACCCACTGCGCCAGATTGCAGAAAATGCAGGCAAAGAAGGTTCGATCATCGTTCAGAAGGTCGCTTCCATGGGAACCTACGAAGGCTATGATGCTCGCGAAGATGTTTACGTCAATATGATGGATAAAGGGATTGTCGATCCTACAAAAGTGGTTCGCTGCGCTCTGCAGTTTGCCGCTTCTATCGCAGGACTTCTCCTCACCACTGAGGCGATCATCACCGAAGAAGAGCAAGAAAAACCAGCGGCTGCACCAGCTGGCGGAGACATGGATTATTAATCCCTCTCTTTCTTAAGTGCGATAAAAACCCCTTGGAGGCAACTTCAAGGGGTTTTTTTTATGTAAAATCCCAAGTCAAAAGGGATTCCAAAGGGCGTCAGCCCTTTGGTAGGATCTTAAGGACGAAGTCCTTAAAAACTTTCAGCTGGAAACTCTTTGTAAGCTAATTCTTTAGTCCTGAGAAGCTGACAGCCCCATATCTTCAAAAAATGCATCCTGCGTTGGTTCGCGGCCTAAGAAATCTTGCAAGAGATCATTAGGATCGGCGCTTCCGCCTTTGCCTAGGACTTTATCGACAAACTGTTTGCCGATGCCAGCGTCTAGGAGGCCTACTTGTTTTACTTGGTTAAATAGATCGAGGGCGAATACTTTTGACCACATATATCCATAGTACTTGGCTCCATAGCCAATTAAATGGCCAAAGGATGCCTGCATATGCGCGTTGGGATTATATGCAATTGTCGAGCAGTATTTTTCGAATAACTCTTTTTGGATGGCTTGCGTATCTTTTTCGGCGCCTGGTTTGAAGTATTCAAGCGAAATCAAGCTTAAGTACGCTTGGCGTCTTAAAAACGCTCCGCTGTCGAATTTTTTTAGGGAAATCATTGTGTCGATCAGGCTATCGGAAAGAGGTTCTCCAGTTAGATAATGGGAGCTTACCTGTTTGAGCATGTCTTTGTCCCACATCCATTCTTCGAACATTTGCGAGGGCATTTCTACGAAATCGTACTTGACGGCAAAACCTGAACATGAGGCAAGCTTTGTTGTTCCTAGAACGTAGTGCATGGCGTGGCCGAATTCATGAAAAAAGGTTTCTACATCCGAGTGCTTGAAAAGAGCGGGTTTGTCAGGGGTGGCTTTGGGGAAATTGGCAATTACCATGCAAGCTGCAGGGGCGATCACTCGCTTGCCATTTTGGTCGCTATAAAGAGATGGCACCAATTCGGCGCAGCATGCATGCGAATATTTATTGGGTCGGGGATAAAGATCTAAAATGACATAACCGCGCTGTTTGCCAGTTCCTCTATCTTTAATCGAGATGCATATGACCTCTTTATCCCAAAGACCTTGGACGGGAACTCTTTCAAAATCGACGTTTAAAAACTTTTGATAGATAGCAAAGATGCCTTCTACGGTTTTATCGACTGGGAAATACTCTGCCACTTCGCGCGCATCCATGGAGAAATGTTTTTTCTTGTACGATTCTTTAATGTACTCTAGATCCCATCCAAAAAATTGACCGCGCTCATTTAATTCGACGCCTTCGGGCAAATCATTCATCAAGTCTCGATGTTCTAGCAGTTCTTTTTGACGCGCTTTGTCGATTAGCTGATAAATAAAAGCGTAGGCGCGCTCTGGTGTTTCGGCCATATTGGGATCGATATCTAGATGAGCGTAGCTTGGGAAATGAAGAAGCTGTGCGAGCGCGTCTCGTTTGCTGATGATGGTTTTCAGCCGCTCCATGTTTTCAGGATAGGCTCTATTTTGAAATTCTGTTAATAAGAGCTTGCGGGTTTGCCCATTTTTACAGTGGCCCATCACTTCAAAATACGTTGGGTAATCAACGCCTACTTTGAGTTTGCCGTCATCGATTTTTTCTAAACGCTGCAAAAGATCATCGGAAACGCCAGCTAAATCCTCTGGGGCCACGGCGATGAATCGATTGTCTTTGGCAATGGCCGCTTGAAACTCTGTTCCCAGCTGCGAAAGTTCTTTTTTAATTTGTTTGACCTGATCGAATTGATTGCTCGGCAAATCAAACCCATTTCGTTTAAAATCCTTCATACTCTCACTGAGAAAATAGGCTTCTTCGCTCGAGAGTTTTTCTCCATTGGCGTGAGCCAAGCTTCCCTCTCTTATCATTCCCTCAAATGCGGCGTAAAGAGCTGGATTCATAAAGGCGTCGACGGCGAAATCTTGCATTGTAAGAATCGCTTCGTGTGCAGCGTTTCGCATGGCTTCATCAGGATGGAGCATTTCGAGAACATGAATCGGATTGCAGGCAATGGAAAATTTACGGCTCAGTTCATCGAAAGCTTTGATCGTATTGTCAAAGTTGCGCTTCTCATGAGATAGTGAAAGGAGCTCTTTAAAGTCTTTTTGTGCAATCGCAAGACTGGCTTTACACCTTTCGGCGATCTCATTAGGACTTTTGGGAAAAAGGTTGATGACTTGTTGAATGGAACTGACATTGTTTTGCAGCATTTCTTCATACCTTTCTGTATTCAAAGCGTAGGAATTTTTTAACAAGCCCACACAGCCCATTACAGATAACCCCACAATCGTTCCTATTTTGATGCCTCGCATAGCCCTGCCTCGATTTTATAACATTTTCTGACTTTTTTTTGCGCTTGTCCGCCATGATTGTCAAGGTTGACAGAAGAACTCCTCATTTTGCATATCTACTATTTTTTAGGTACTGTTTTTCAGGTGCTTTCTTCCTTGTATTCTATATGGTAAGAGGAGATATTGCTGGAAGTTGTAGAGGAAGGAAATGAGGTGAACCTTGCTCCGTCTCTCTTGCGCTTGGAAGCGGAGTGAGCTCAAGAATAGCTCTTTTATTTCGAAAGGCATAAAATTTTATTTAATTAAATGATATATTTTTAGTAAAATTAATTATTTTTTGTTATATTGTTGATTGTTTTTTATCCTGTTTTTTGCTAAATTATATGTTAATTAAAAGGGTGGATTTTGTGGTTTGCGGTTTAATTAGTGGCTCGATTACTAATTTAGGTTTTAGATCGGATAATAAAAATTATTTTAATCGAAGGGTGCAAAATGCTGCCAGTTTGATAGAACGAAATGCAGCTCTAGTTGGTGTCGCAAGGTCTTCTTTTCAGGATTTTAAAAATCGATGCATGAATCATGTTCAGTCTAATTTTAGTCAAAATAGATGGATTGCTTTTCAGGGAGGGGCTCTAGGATTGATTTCTTCGGCCCCGTATCTTTTCTCGGAAGGATTTGATTTTTCGGTGGTTTTGTCTTTGTCTGTTTTTTGCTATTTATTATCTATGTTCGTATATTGTTTTATTCAAAGTTGTAATGAAAGGCGTATAGCAGAATCTGCATTGTTTGCCTTGTCTTGTAAAAATACAAAAAATAAAGGTTTGGCAGAAGAGCTTGAAGGGCAGAGTTATTCTTATTTTTCTATGAAGAAAGCTCTAGTCCTGCGCTTTGCTGAAAATTACGAAACAAATATTCCAAGAATACATCAGCAGATCAGTAACTTGAAAACAGTTGTGAAGATATGGGGCTATTGCGGCATGCGGCCTATTTTGGGACATGTTAAGTATATCGCTTGGATGATGTCTTCTTATGACGAAGATTACTTGAGAGATCAAGGAATACAAGATCCTACTGAACTGTTAGGTGATTTAATAGATGAATTGTCGAATAAAACCTCTTCTCGTGTCATCCATGATGAGGAAAAAAGTCGATTTTTTATGGTCATGGGACACAAAACGCACGCTATTGTGTGCGAGTTTGGAAGAAAGCAAACTGGAGATTGTTATTTTTCTATTTATAATAAGGGGGAAGGCGTTGAACGACATGGTTGGAGTGAGAATGAACATGAATGTATTGCTAAGTTCACGGTTGAGTCTCTTTCTTTAGAAGCGCTGCAAGATTTCGTGTTTTTGCAAGGGCTTGTGAATTCTTTGAAAAAATCTTCAACTTCAGATGAGATTTATAAACATGTGGAGTCTTGTTTAATTGGTCGATTTAGAGGCTCTGTGGCCCCGATAACTCGGCAAGAGATTCATCGTCCTCAAACTCATGGTACTTGTCTTTATTCTAATTCATCCTTAGCTTTGCGTTCTGTCGTGACAGATCGGAAGTTAAGGAAAGAGTTGAAGCTTTTTGAAATCCAAGGCTTTTTAGAAGTAGCAGGAGGGAGTTACTTATCCTCGAGATATCCTGAACTCTATAGTGAAGTAATTAAAAAAATGGATAGATTGTCTCAGGAAGTTCAATCGTGTGAACAAGCCTTTTGTTGAAATCCTCGAATCGTTATAATCTCGATATGGAGATAGAACCGCTTTTGCGGTCTTCTGAAGTCAAAAAAGAATTTCAACCTCTCGGAGTCGATATGCCTTTTACCATCACAATGCCCAAATTATCTCCTACAATGGAGGAGGGGACGATTGTCAAATGGCATAAGCGCCTTGGCGATCATGTCGCTTCCGGCGATCTACTCGTTGAAGTAGCCACGGATAAGGCAACTGTAGAATATAACGCGTTGGACGAAGGGTATCTCCGTTTGATCCTTGTGCCTGAAAAAGGCGCCGCCGTCGTCAATCAAGCGATCGCTGTTATGACGCAAACGGCTCAAGAAAAGATTGAAGGCTATCAGCCCGAAGGCATTCGCATAGAAGAAAAACCTGAAGTGAAGGCAGCGGCCCAGCCGAGCGCCGCGATTTCTGCAGTGAAAGCCCCAGTAGCAGGTCCCAGTCTCCAGCAGCCCTCTTTTATGCCAGAACCCCCCTTGGAAGGCTATGAGTTTGCTTTTCCCACAGATACAGGAAGAAAAAAAGCATCGCCTTTGGCTAGAAAGCTGGCTCGAGAAAAAGGGCTTGATTTGACGACTGTGAAAGGAAGCGGTTCGGGCGGTCGCGTGACAAGCCACGATCTAGATTTGGCGCAGCCGGATCAGCTGGTTAGTTTTGCTCCAAGAGAGATTCCGGCAGAAATCCCAGGTTCTTATGAAGAGCTTGCTTTAACTCCGATGAGAAAAGTCGTTGGGCAAAGACTTCAGCAATCGAAAATGTTTATTCCCCATTTTTATGTAAGCCAAGAGGTGAATGCAGAGGCTTTGGTGCAGCTGCGCGATCAACTGAAAGAGGGGAACGTGAAAATTACGTTTAACGACCTCGCCATTCGAGCTTGCGCTTTGGCATTGAGAGAACACCCTGGGGTCAATAGCGGCTTTGATTCTGCGAATCAGTCGATTATTTTATTTAAGACAATCGATATTTCCGTAGCCGTTACAGTAGAAGGAGGGCTGATTACGCCGATTATCCGTCACGCCGACTATAAGAATTTAGGAGAAATTTCTCTTGAAGTGAAAAGTTTGGCGGCCAAGGCGAAGTTAGGAAAGCTGGCGCCGGAGGAATATAAGGGGGGATCGTTTACGGTCTCGAATCTCGGTATGTTTGGCATTTCTCAATTTACCGCTGTCATCAACCCGCCTCAGGCCGCTATTTTGGCAGTAGCTGGGATCGAAGATTGCGTTCGGATCAAAAATGGCCAAGCTGTTTTAGGCAAAAAAATGATGATCAACCTTTCGGTTGATCATCGTGTGATCGATGGGGCAGAAGCCGCCAAATTCATGAAAACACTTCAAAAATATTTGGAAAATCCAGCCCTTTTAGTCGTTTAATCTTTTTTCTCTTCAAGAGCGTCAAGGATAAACTGAGGCAGGGCAAAAGCGGATCGGTGCACGGCAGGCGTGTAATAGACCATTTTGCCTTTGATCTCAGAAAGTCTTTTCTGCAGTTTTTTCAGCGAAGGTTTGTATTTTTTGTCGGAAGCCCAGCCAAATGCCATCGATCCGCCTACATAGGTGGGAACGGGAGCGAGATAATAGCTCACATGTTTAAAGTGGGGAGAGCGATTTTTCCATGTTAAGATCAGCTCATCTTTTTGAACAAAAGGAACCCCGTTTTGGTTCACAAAAATCCCTCGTTTATGTAAACACTTTTTGCAATCTTTGTAAAAGTCGGAAGTAAAGAGCACTTCAGCAGGCCCTGTAGGATCTGTGGAATCGCAAAGAATAATATCGAATTTTTCCTTGGTGTTTTTAACAAACTTAGATCCATCGTCAATGACTACTTCAACTCTAGGATCGTTAAAAGCCCCTTTGGAAACGGAAGGGAGATGTTTTTGGCTCAGCTCGATAACAGAAGGGTCGATTTCGACTAAAACAATTCTTTTCAGCCCTTCATGACGCAGCGTCTCTCGCAAAATGCCGCCGTCGCCGCCGCCTATGATGAGAACAGAGGTTGGATTTTCATGGGTCAATAAAGGAACATGCACCATCATTTCATGATATACAGGCTCATCAGCAGTCGTTAATTGCACAGCGCCATCCAGAGCAAACACTCTGCCAAACTGTGGGTTTTCAAAAATGATTAAATCTTGGCTTTCGGTTTTTTCTTCCAAAATGGTCTGCGTATTTTCAAGCCATTGGCCCCAGCGGGGATAGAGCGTTTCTGTGTAGGAGCCGCCGAAAAGCGACGCGCTGCAAGCGAAAAAAAGAACAGTGAATCTATTCATCAAAAAATCCTCTTTAAAAAAGAGAAATAGTAACAAAAGATTAAATTAAAGCCAACGTTTTCTTAAAAAAAGAAAAATAGCGGTTGCCGTTCCAATCACAGTCATGGCAATGACGGCAAGAAAGGCGTGAGGGCTATTTTGCAAAGGAAGAGGGACGTTCATCCCATAGATTGAAGCAATGATCGTCGGAATCGTTACGATCACAGTTAAAGCGGTGAGCAGCTTAATGGTGCGATTGACGTTATTGGTAAACATAATTTGATAGGAGTCTCGAAGGCTGCGGATACTTTTGATGTTGACGCGGCAAACATCTTCCGATTGTTTGAGCGCAATCATGAGATCGTCGACAAGCTCCACATCCTCTTCCCTTAAATTGACATACCTTCCTGCTGCCATGGTTTCCAGAAGGTTCCTCATGGGAACTAACGAGGTTAAGTATTGATTTAACACCTCTTCATTTTCCATCAAAGTGACAATGACTTTGCTGTCGATGAGATTTTCATGCCGGGGTTCTGAAATGGAGTGGCGAACTTTTTTGATCCCGTTTGTGTAGTCTTGTGTGATTTTGAGCAGGATATGCAAAATGAATTTTGTGGTTTGGCTTGGGTCGAAATGGGCATGGTTAGCGATAAATTGTTCAACAAGTCCGCTGCGATGCGGAGAAATGGCAATGATGCAGTCATTTCGTAAAATAAGAGTCAGAGTATTGGTATAAGCGCCTATCTCTTGTTCATCTGGATGGCGGACGAAGAGAACCAGGCTATCGCCTAAATGCTCGATGCGCGGCAGTTCATATTTATCCAAGCTATCTCGAATATCGGCGAGCTCAAGCCCCGTCCATTCAACGATCTTTTCTAAATCGTTTAGCGTCGCCTCTTTGACATAGATCCAGCAGCCAGCTCGAAATGTTTCGATCTGCTGAAACTCCGTATCTCGATCTGTTTGAAAAAATATCTCAAGCATAAAAGCCCCTACTTACTTACATACTGCGAAACGTCTCCGGAAGCAAGGGAATTTCAATGAAGATGGATTTTTTCAACAATGAAATCGATAAAATGGCGGACTTTTGAAGCGGTATATATTATCTTACATACCATAAAAATTTTTCATGGACTCGCGAGCGGATTTTTGGGGATTCGATTTTTTCAATCATTTTTAAAGCTTCTTTCGTTTTAAAATTTTGAGGAAGCTCTAGTTCTGGAAGGGCGCTAAAAAGATGCGAGCGGGCTGAGGAGAGATAGAAGAAGTCAAGGAGAGCCTTTTCGGCAGTGGCTATTTTGGCGATTGACCCCGGGAGAGTTTCGAACCCAAAAAAGAAGTTAGGCTGGATGTGATGGATTGAGATATGTCCGAGAGGAGTCTTGTATTTTCTAGTTCTAGCGAGAGATACTGCATAAATGGTGGCCGGAATTTGTGAGATCATGCCATGATGATAGAGGGCGCTATGTACCGAAATATAACTCGGTGCAGGACTCGTCAGATATTCAGGAATCTCGTAGGGATTGATGTTTTCGTGAAAAGCCCACTTGCCTCTAGCAAGCTGAATAAAAAATTTAGCCTTGCAAAGACGTCGTAGAATCTGACTTGCGTGGTCAATCGAAATATTAAGTGCAGCGGCAGCATCAGTTGTTTGAAGAACATCGATTTTAAGAGCTAGAAGTTTGGCTTTCGCTTCTAATAAATTCATGATTTTAATTCTTCAATCGCTAGAGCTACTTTAGTTTGCATCTCTCCCCAAATTTTTGGAGAATCGTAATATTCTTGATATTCTTCCATAAGAAATGCTACAACTTGCGCTTTAAATGATGCAAAATCAATGCTTAAAGCATTTTTAATAGCTATATCTAATTTTTTTCGCAAATCTTCAGGAAAATTTTGAGAAACGATTCCTTGGGCGAGAAGCAAATGAAGATCAAAAACATCTCTGGCTTGAGTTTCTGTTCGATGAATCAAGGCATCGATTTTTTGTATAAAAGCAGTTTCTTGCGCATAATGATTGGCCAAAATAGGATAAAGTCGATAACGATTCGTCAGCTCAGGATCCACAGATTCAAATAAGACTCCTTCATCTAGTTTTCTCCGTGAAAATTCAATTTTGGTAGGAATAATTTGAGATGTTTTCGAAAGTTTCAGGCTCAATTTCCAGCGCTGCGTTGTTTCAGTTTGTTTTGCTTCTGAAATATTTCCTATCTCGATTTGATGCGAAGAAAGAGCCTGCAAAAAAACTGGGCTTTCGAACAGCTTGCGAGTTTTGTTTCGGAGAGTTTCTTTTGTAATTGTTTTTACGTCAATATCGAGATCTTCCGAATAACGGATACTTTTGAAGAAAAAACGCAAATTGCAGCCCCCTTTTACAGCATAGAGCGATTTCTCGAGCTTCCCGCTGAGAGCATGCAGGAAAAGAAGATGGAAAAGTTCAACTGTTTTTTGGTGTGTCATATGAACATGACAATACGCGTAGTTGACATATTTGTC
Source organism: bacterium (assembly GCA_021780355.1). GTDB lineage: Bacteria > Chlamydiota > Chlamydiia > Chlamydiales > SM23-39 > SZAS-17. The sequence goes on from JAJXYX010000043.1 coordinate 36,542, forward strand.
AACTACGCGTATTTTGTTATTTCATAACTTATTGATTGTGAATTGTTTTGATATTAGATCGGGGTGAGCAGTCTTCAGGGCTGTGCAACGTTAAACAAGAAAATTTTTTTTCTCAACCCTTTATCAGGTTTTTTTATACAAAACAAAAAGGGTTTTAAGGGACGTAGTCCCTTAATGGGATTTGGGGCGAAGCCCCAATCTATTGCGGCTGCAATTCGGCGAGTTTTTTTTCGAGTTCTTTGAGGCGGGCGATGTAGTCTTTGAGTTTACGGACATGGACTTCTTGGCGGTGGTAGTCGGCAATGGGGATGGCGGGACTGCCGCGGTATTCGCCGGCTTTAAGATACTTGCTGGCGCCGCCGCGCGTTGCGATTCGGACGTGATTGTCGAGCTCTACGTGGCCGAGGATGCCGACTTGGCCTCCTAACATGACATGCTTGCCTGTTTTGGCAGAGCCTGCAATGCCAGTTTGGGCGGCGATAGCATTATGCTCTCCGATTTCGACGTTGTGGGCGATTTGGACAAGGTTGTCGATCTTTGTCCCTTTGCGGATGATGGTGCTTTTGAAACGTGATCGGTCGATGGTGGTATTGGCTCCAATCTCTACGTCGTCTTCTAAGATCACATTGCCTAGCTGCTCTAATTTGCTGAAGTGTCCTTGCGCGTTCGGGAGATAGCCAAAACCGCAAGAGCCGATGACAGCTCCCGGTTGAAGGATGACGCGGTCGTGGATGATGCATCTTTCTCGGATGCAGCAAGAGGGGTGAATAAAACAGCCTTTGCCGATTTGCACTTCGAAACCGATGGAAACGTGGGGTCCGATTGAGGTGCTCTCTCCAATGTCTACGTTCCTGTCGATGACGGCGTAAGGTCCAATGGAAACATTGCGACCGATGTGGGCGGTGGGGTGGATGACGGCTGTTGGATGGATGCCGGTGAATCCTGATTCACGCGATGTTGGCGCTAAAAGCAGTTCTGCAATGCGCTGAAAGGTGAGAGAAGGATTGTCTGAAACGAGATAGTTTTTTCCATCTTCTACAGGCTCTTGTACGCAGATGATGCCGGCGACGCTTTTTTTCATAGCTTCTCTATAGCGAGGATTGGCTAGAAAAGAAACATCGCTGGAAAGAGCTTCTTCGAGGGTGTTTACCCCCGTCACTTGGTGATCGGGATTGCCGATGAACCGCGAACCTGTTTGCTCTGCAAGTTCAGCTAATGAGAAGCTCTTTGTCGACGACATTCAATTAACCCGCTTGATTGAGCATCGATTCTTCAATCGCATGGATAGAAGCTTCTGGGCTGCTTTGATCAGATACTTTTTTATCTGCTCTATCGAGATCGAATGTTTTATCCATTTCAGAAATCACGCTGCTTGTGACATCGAGATCGGGACGGATATAAAAACACGCTTCTTTGTTGAGGATGTAATCGAGTTTTTTTTCTTTCGCGATTTTCTCGGAAGCTTTTGTGATGTTCGTTAATACTTTTTGATAAATTTGGTATTGCGCTTGCTGCATCATTTGGTAGAATTGGTTTTGGTATTGGCTGAGATTTCTTGCCAACTGTTCGCGCTGCGCTTGGAGTTCGGCTTCTGCTTGAGGAGAGAGACTGTCGAGGTATTCAGAGTCTTTGAGCTTTCCTTCGATTTCTTTCAGTTCCTTGTCAGTCTCTTCCATGAGGGAGATCATCTGATTTTGTACGTTCTGCAAAGTTTCTTGCTCTTGCAGGCCGAGCTTAGATTCGCTCATGCAGCTGGCCAAGTTGACCATCCCAATGATGGATTCCTCTGCGGCAAAAGCAGACCCCGAACTTAAAGCGGCAGCAGTAAGCAATGAAAGAAAGAATTTAGACTTATTCATACATCTCCTTAACAAAGGTTTAAAATTGTCCGCCCATCGAAAAGTAGAAGGGTTGGTACTTGTGGTTCCGTTCTTTTCTGTCCAACGAATTCAGCAAGTAGCCCCAGCCTACCACAATTGGCGTGCGGTTGCCAATATCTAAACGAAGACCTCCGCCGACGGAGGCTCTCATTTTTTCAGCAGATAAAATTTTTGTTGTAATACTTCCAATGTCATAAAAGACAAACACGTCGAGGATTTTTAACAGTTCTTGGTTGTATTCCAATGAAAGTAAAGTGGAAGAATTTCCCCCATTTGGGGTGCTAGTGTTTTGAGGAACTCCCTCATCGTTGTCCAGTTTGACCAAAGGCCCTAACATAAACGGTTTATACCCGCGGACGCTGGTCTCGCCGCCCATGAACAGCCGTTCGCTGTAGGGCATAGCATTCTGGGCCGTTCGTCCATAGGGGAAAAGATATTTGAATTCAGCTTTCAGTTTCAGCGTTCCTTTGGACCAGATGGGAAAATAGATGGAGTTGAGGTAGCTCAGTTTTCCGAAGTAAAATGAACCGCCGACTCCTGCGATCTCTGCCTCAAAGAGAGAGCGCCAGCCTTTGTGGGGTTTAAACGCGTTATCTGTGGAATCGTATCCTAGATTCGAGCTAAAAGCTGAGACAAGCCCTTGCTGATCTAATAGCCTTTTTTGGTGCTCAAAAGAAGCTTTGGCAATTTCATTGGTTCCCATGGGTCTGAGGTCTACGTAGTCATGCGAATGACGTAGGCGCTGGCGCATGCCAAAGGTCCAAAAATTGTTCAGGGGGTAGCTAGTAAAGACCGAACCGCCGTAGGTGATGATTTTTGTCGTTTGCTGCAATTCGCTATAGGTTCTGGTCAGTTCTGTTCCAAAGCGCCAGAGAGAATCATTAAAGTAAGGATTCATCCAGGAGACGAGGATGTTGTTTTGCTTTTTACCCAATGTGCCGCGGATGTGGAAATATTCCCCGCCGCCTCTCAAATTGGACATGTCGCTCCAGGCTTTGGCAAGGCCTGCAATGTTGAAATTCCTCTCAGTGATCTCAACGCCCCCAAAGATGTCATCGATGGTGCTGAATCCCATGAAGAGACTGACATTGCCTGTCGTGGTTTCTTCGACTTCAATGTAGACGTCTCTATAGTTTTCTCCGAGGTCTTCACTGGTCCGAACTGCGTAGACATTGACGCTTTTGAAATACCCCATCGCTTCCAGGCGGCTCTGCGTGGCTTTTAACTTTCTTGTGTCGAATGTTTCGCCGGGCACGAGGAGCGATTCTCTGAGGATCACATTGTTTTTTGTGAAGTGGTTGCCAAAGATATAGATGAGCCCGATGTTGTACTGGTCCCCTTCTTCAATTGAGTAGCGGACATGATAAATCGGCTGCGTTTCATCTAGATCGGCCTCAAATTGAACGCTCACATCGATATATCCTTTTTGCCCATAAAGATCTTTGATGAGCTGCGCCGTGTCTCTTACTTTGTCTGGAGAATAGGGGTCGCCCTCATGGACAAGACATTTTTTTTCGAGATCTGCGAGGGTGAATAAAGTGTTGCCTTCGAACTCCACAGCTCCCGTTTTATAGATAGGGCCTCGGTGTGCGGTAATTTCGATAATTAATTTGCCGGATCTGGGATCTTCTTGCAAGTTTACGTCGACTCTTGCATCGGCGTAGCCTTTGTTGTGCAAATAGTTGGCGATAGTGGCTTTGTCTTGATCGAGGGCTTCGTCTCGGAAAATGCCGCTGCCGGTCAGCCAGCTGGTGACAAAATTGTATTTTTTTAAATACATCTGATCAGACAAATCACTGATTTCCGACTTTGTGAACTGTTGGAAAACGATTTTTTTGATATTGCCTGATTTGCCTTCTTTCACATCGATGATGATGTCGACTTGGTTCGTATTAGGGACCGGCTGCAGGGAGTAGGAAATCTGAGATTCAAAATAACCTTTTTTAATGTAAAATTCCTTCACCTTATTGAAGGCTTTATTGAACGTTTGCCGATTAAATAAAGTGTAAGGTTGGACGCTGAGTTCTTTTTGCAGCCTTGAATCGTTATAGCGTTCGTTGCCCCTCCAGACAATTTGATGAATCAAAGGTCTTGGGCTGACGTGGATCGTGATGACTAGTTGATCGTCTTTGACTTGCACTGAAGGGTCGACTCGATCGTATTCTTGGGAAAGATTTTTGAGATCTTGATCAAAAGTGGCTTGTGAAAATTCCTCTCCCTCATGGGTCTTTAATCGGGAAAGAATAGGTTTTGCGTCAAAATAGACCTCTTCTTCCGGAGAATCGATGATGATTTCAATGCGGGCGACCCGTTTTTCTTCGTAGAATTCAGTGCTATAAATTGGCCCGGCCATCGCAGCGAAAAGAATCGAAAGCAAAGCGTAAGATGTAATGCGTCGTTTGTCGGCCATGTCTAAACATCGTTGTTGATCCGCCTGATTATAGAAATTAGACTTTAAAAAAGCAATCCTTTCTATAAAGTCTGTCTGCCTGTAAGAGCGCGTGCCAGCGTGCCTCCATCGATGTATTCTAAGCTGCTGCCCATGGGCAGGCCGACGCCGAGTCTAGAGACTTGCAAAGAGAGTTTTGTGAGTTCGTTTTTTAGATAGAGCGCTGTGGTGTCGCCCTCCAGAGTGGAGTCGAAAGCGATGATGACTTCCTTAATTTGATGTTTTGCGATTCGCTTTTCAATTTTGTCGATTCGAAGTTGGTTGGCATGTCTTCCGTCCAAAGGGGAAAGGAGATGTTCGACGATGTGATAGAGGCCGCGATACGTTCGGGTTTCTTCGATGGCATAAGCGTCTCGGGCGGATGAGAGGATGCAAAGGGTTGCAGTGTCTCTCCCTTCTTGGCAAAAATGGCAAAGGCCGTTTTGCGTAAGACAGCCGCACTCTTGGCAGGGAGGTACTTTATCGAGGATTTCTGTTAGCATAGCGCCAAGCGCGCCGAGGTCTCGCTTTTCCCATTTGAGAAATTCAAAGGCAAATCGCTCTGCTGTTCGAGAGCCGACTCCCGGCAGTTTTTTTAGATAGCCGATGAGAGCGAGAAGATCTTTTGGGTATTTTAAGGACATAGTAAGTGCAGTGTAGGAAAATTTTCTCCTTTTTGCAAGAACCTTTCTTCTCTGTAAAGAATAATTTTTATTTGTCAAACTCTCTCTTTCTATTTAATAGGAGATTTGTGTAAAATCGACGCAATTGAAGAGCTTAAAAAGATGATTAGAGTAGCTAGAATTAGAGGTACTGGGGCCTATTTGCCGGAAAGAGTCTTGACAAATCAGGACCTTGAGCAAATGGTGGACACTTCTGATGAATGGATTGTCACTCGAACCGGGATGAAAGAGCGTAGGCTAGCCGGTCCTGATGAATTTACTTCAGGAATGGGAGCCAAAGCGGCCCAGAGGGCCATTGAAGATGCGGGGCTTGTAGCTGACGACATAGATTTTATTTTAGTGGCGACATTGACGCCGGATTACCTGTTTCCGAGTACTGCTTGTTTAATTCAGCAGCTTTTGGGCGCTAAAAAAGCTGCCAGCTTAGATATCCAAGCGGCCTGCACGGGATATTTATACGCCCTATCTTTAGCCAAATCTTTCATTGAATCGGGGGCTTACCGCCATATTTTAGTCGTGGCTGCCGAAAAGCTCTCTTCTATCACTAATTATAAGGACCGTTCCACTTGTGTTTTGTTTGGCGATGGGGCCTCCGCCTGCGTCGTTTCCTCTGAAGGAGAGGGGTTGGCCATCCAATCGGTCCGTCTCGGTTCCGATGGAGAGCAAGCTGAGCTGCTCATCCAGCCGGCTGGCGGGTGCCGTCTTCCCGCATCAGCTGAGACGGTGGCGAACGATCAGCACTTTATCCGGATGGCAGGCAACGAGGTGTTTAAGCACGCTGTTCGACGCATGGAATCGGCTTGTAAAGAATGTATTGATGCAGCTCAAATTGATGAATTGGACATTTCCTGGGTCGTTCCTCATCAAGCAAATATTCGAATTATTGACGCGATTGCCAAGCGCTTTAAGCATCTTCCCTCTGAAAGGGTGTATAAAACAGTGCAGAAATACGGCAATACTTCAGCTTCTTCCGTCGGTATTGCCTTGCACGAACTAAGAAAAGAGCAGTCTTTGCAGGAAGGGGAGAAGATTTTATTAACAGCTTTCGGCGCAGGTCTAACCTGGGGCGCGGCTTTATTGCAGGCTCAACGATGAAAAAAATAGCGTTTTTGTTTCCTGGCCAAGGATCCCAGGCTCCTGGAATGGGGAAGGATTTTTATGAGGCGTTTTCTGTTGCTAGAGAGACGTTTCAAGAAGCAGATGATTTACTCTCGTATGGTTTAACGCAGGTCATGTTCGAGGGCCCGGAAGCTCTTTTAACGCAGACCAAGCATAGCCAGCTCGCTATCTTTGTCAACAGCGTAGCGCTTTTGAGAACACTGCAATCGCAAATGCCGCAATTAACCCCCTTTGTCTGCGCAGGTCTGAGCCTTGGAGAGTATACGGCCTTGTTTGCATCTGGTCGAATTGAGATGGCAGAGGCTTTGCGGCTTGTGCGCGTTCGAGCAGAACTGATGAACCGAGCTTGCGAAGAGGTTTCTGGAACTATGGCTGCAGTCCTTGGGATGTCAGGGTCTGCTATTGAAGAAGCTTTGCATGGACTTTCTGGTGTTTGGGTAGCCAATTACAATTGCCCAGGACAAGTCGTGATTTCCGGGACGCAGGAAGGGGTTGAAGAGGCCTCTTCGGTTTTGAAAGCGAGCGGTGCAAAACGGGTTATTCCTCTGACCGTGCATGGAGCTTTTCATAGCGGTCTTATGAAATCAGCTCAAGAAGGGCTGACCCCCTTTATTCAGGCGGCCTCTTTAAAAAATTCTTCCATCCCATTTGTGATGAATGTTCCTGGCGATTTTGTCGAGTCTCTCGATCTTATGCGCCAACATCTCATGAATCAAGTGACCCAGTCTGTCCGATGGGACCAAGGTATTGTCGCCATGGAATCGAAGCTAGTGGATCTTTATCTAGAGATTGGATCTGGCAAAACCTTAGCAGGCCTTAATAAAAAAATAGGGGTGAAAGCTCCTACGTTGTCTTTGGAGAAAGTCGGCGATTTAGATAGCGTGATGCAACAAATAGAAGGGGCGATATGCAGCTGTTAAAGAAAAAATCGGCAATCATTACGGGCGGTACAGCGGGGATTGGAAAAGCGATCGCGTTGCTTTATGCGCAAAACGGAGCGGATGTAGCGATTTTTGGAACAAACAGAGAGAGAGCAGAGCAAACTCTTAAGGAATTAGAAGCTCATCGAGTAGATTCTGAGCAAAAATTTTCAGCCCACTTAGTCAATGTGGCTCAGTTTAAAGAAGTCGAAGAGACGATTCAAAAAATATTATCCGATTGGGGAAAAGTGGACATCCTTGTCAATAACGCGGGGATTACAAGAGACAATCTTTTAATGCGTATGAACGAAGAAGATTGGGACCTTGTCTTGGATGTCAATTTAAAATCTGTGTATAACACTTGCCGAGTTCTCGCTCGGAGCATGATGAAGGCGAAAGGGGGATCGATTATCAACATTTCCTCCGTGATTGGCTTGACAGGAAATGCGGGGCAAGTAAACTATGCAGCATCCAAATCGGGAATGATCGGGTTCACGAAGTCGCTAGCTAAAGAGCTGGCGAGCCGCAATGTGCGGGCGAACTGCGTGGCGCCTGGTTATATAGAAACTCAAATGACCGAGGGGTTGTCCGACCAAATTAAAGGGCAAATCCTCGCAAATATCCCGCTGGGGCGTATTGGCAGTCCTCAAGATATAGCTCAAGCGGCTTTATATTTAGCTAGCGATTTATCAAGCTATGTCACAGGACAAGTGATTGCGGTTGATGGCGGGATGGTCATGTAGGACCCACAATAATTGAAAAGGCCTGCTCGAAAAATAGATGGGTCCAAAATGCCAATAGCTGCGTTTTGGGCTCATGTCTTCTTTGAGCCGGCTCAATAAATAGGAATTTTTTATGACAATACAACAAGAAGTCATTGATATTATCATCGAACAACTCGGTGTAGAAGCTGCAGATGTTTCTTTAGAAAAATCATTTGTAGAAGATTTGAATGCAGATTCTTTGGATTTAACTGAGCTCATCATGACCTTTGAAGAGCGTTTTGGTTTTGAGATTTCGGAAGAAGATGCTGAAAAACTTAAAACTGTAGGCGATGTCGTCGATTACGTAGAAAAACGTAAAGTCAACGCTTAACTGCCCAAAGCCTTCTTTTGCCGCATCTTTTTGAGTGATGTTTCCTCTTTTTCAAGATGCGGCTTTTCTTTTTGATTTGTTTCATACCGTTCGTGACTTAAGAATCGGCTATTGGGCGGAAGATCGCTGCTAAAAATCGATTGTCATAAAGGGGGATTGTATTTCCTCGATACCCCCTTTATGGCAATTGATTTTTAACGGTTTTCAATCCCGCCTATAAGCCGATTCTTCACTTTTCTTAAGTATGTCTTTTGTTTGTTCTGAACAGTAGGCAGGTCTCGCAGTTCATTCAAAAAAATAAAAAACCATAGGTTTCCAAAGGACGAAGTCCTTTGGTAGGGTGCGGGACGAAGTCCTGCTCTTTTTAGCTATACTAGCTAAGCACTTGAAAACAAAGCAAATGAATATCCTCAGAGAGCTCTTTGCGCTTTGTGGCGAAGGTGAGTTCTTTTTGGAGCATGGCGGCGGTGGTCTCGAGGCCGTCTGAGGCGAAGAGCTTGAGAACTTTGGCGAGGAGATCGACGATCCGTTTGGGTTCTTTGTAGAAGTTGACGAGGCCTTGGTTGAAGAGGAAGAAAAAATCGCCTGATTCGAGGGGGACGGAGCGATCGGAGGGTTGGATGAAGCGGCGATGGTCTAGGGACCAAAAGAGGGGAAGCTCGGGGCCTTTGTAGGAGAGGAGGCAGCGGGTGCGATCGTAGGAGAGGGAGAGGTGTTTTGGGTTTTCTTTGGAGAGCTTGTATTGCGTGAGAAGCTCATACATGCCCTCGAAACCCTCTTCTTCGGCTTCGGCCATATGGATGAGGAAGAGATCTTTTCGCTCTGGTTTGGGAAAGTCGAGAAGAAGCCCGCGGGGGGACTCTGAGAAGAACGTGATCGATTTGACAGCGACGGCATCGGAGCGGCAGGTATCGATGTTTTTTTGGAGCATGAGATGCTGGAGAAGCGTGGCACACTCATATTCTCCATACATCCGCTCTCGGAGAAGCGAGTTGTCTTTGAGCCGGTTGATATTTTCATGAAGACATTCGCTCATGGTATTGAGCGTATTGGCGAGCTCGACGATCTCTTTGGGACCGTTGACCTGGACTGACTCTCCATATTGGCCGGCGGCAATGGCGAGAGCGGAGTTGTTGAGCTGCTGGACAGGATCGGAAATTTTATTGGCGATGAGATAAAGGGTGGTGACGACGATGGCGAGCGTGCAGCCGCTGCCAAGGAGAATGAGGAAGAGGCTTTCTTGGAACTTTTGGTCGATGAGATCTGTGCTGACGTCGGCCGCCATGAGTCCCATGATGTGCCCCTCTTTTGTAAAAATGGGGGCGTAGCCTGTCATGACGGACGCACCTTCTTCCGTTCTATAGGCCTTTGTTAATTGGACGTGAGTGGGGATCGTCGAGAGGGGAGAGGAGCGGACGGGAATGATATGAAGCCGCGTAAGCGCAAGCTCTTTTTGAATCTCTTGGAGCTCGTCAGTCAACTCTAAGGCGTTGGGATCGATGAGAGCGGCCGCAGCGACGACAGCGGACTTAAGACGGGTTTGAAACCCTTCTGAAATTTCTTGATACCAATTGTAGGCAAGAAGCGACGAGATAAACGCGATGCTGCCGAGCAAGGTAGGTAAGAGAAAAAGGAGCAGACGGGTTCTAATCTTCATGGAGTTAGTTGTCCTATTTTATGCCGACACGGCAATTGCTGCGAATAGGCCTGAAGTAAAACGACGGCGACAGCAGGGCATTCGGAAATAATCGAAAGGAGATGGCTTCGGGAAAGAGTTAAAAAGAGACAATCCGTTTTACATACAGCAGAATACGTCCTAGGCTGTTCGTTGAAAAGCGACTCATCTCCAAAAAAATCTCCGCTTGATACTTCAGCCAACGGTCGAGTCTTTTCATCGAAAATTTGAACAGTACCATGAGCGATCAAATAGATCCTGTTAGCCACTTGACCTGGAGTGAAAATTTTTTCATTCGCATCATAGTCGTCGTGGTGCAGTTTTTCTGCGATCGCTAGAAGAGAGTCTAGGTCTAACTCGGAAAAGAGGCGGACTTTTTTGAGAAAAAAAGCTCGTTCAATCAAACTTAATTGTTTCATGATTCTAACAACTCATAGGCAAATTGGTGAAAGGTCTCATCTGAATGCTTCATCTGTTCTCGCAGTTGCTGGCGCCAATTGGGCATTTGCAGCTGCGCTTTTAAGCGGGTTGCGACAATTTTGTCGAAAAGAGTCGGCGACATCTCGAGCTTGCCGAGCAGTTCAGAGAGGGTTAAATTGGGAAAATCGCCTTGCCAGCGAAGGCACGCCGCCATTTTTTCCTCGATCGGCAAGTCATCGACGAGAGGCGCAATGAGGCGGAAAATTCTTAAATCGCAAGTTTTTTCCAAGCTCTCTACGGCATGCGAGTGGATTTTTGCATTGCGGCTATGCAGCGCTCGAACAAGCAGCTCAGGATCTTCCAAAGAGCCCGCGGCTCCGAGCAGGTGGATGATGAAATCGATCACCGATTGATAGCCTGTAAGGAGCGCATTTTGCAACATTTCTAAATCATAGAGAGGATATTGCTTTTGGATCGTATGGCCGAAATAAAAATAAAAATAGGCCCTTTCGATCTCGATATCGATGATATCGATCAAATTAGCCTGCAGCTGAGGCAGAGCCAATCTTCCCAGGACTTTGCCCGCTTGGATCCGTGCGCGAACTGGCAGAGAGAGGTCTTTGGACATTGCAAGAAGAAGCGGCACTGTTTTGAGACCCATCTGGGTAATGATCTCTTCTGTGCGCCGGCGCTCGTTGGGGCGGAGATAGACGCTTGCGAGCAAGAGATCTTTCACCGTCGTGGAATCGCCGATTTTCCCTAAAGCGTCTAGGCAATGAAGACGAAACGTGTTGTCCCTTGCCGCTTCCAGCTCTTCGATGATTCTCGGTGCATGGCGGCTCATTTTCTTGTCGGATAGGCGAGAGATGCATCGGGCGGCAGCCCTTTTGACGAGGACCGATTCATGCGATAAAAAGGGGAGAGCTCTTTCAGCGGATTCTAAGGCTTGTTCTTCGCTTAAAATGTCGAGCCCCATACTGATCTCGTCGATTCTAGACGAGGTGAGCATCAAATCGAGTTTTTTGGTAGCGATCGTTCGATTGAGAGCGGCGTAGTCAAGCGAGTGGTTTGCAAGTGATTTTTTGAGCGTAAGAATGGCTGCTCCTCGAAGGAAAAGATCGGGATGGTCGAGATCGTTTTCTACTTTATCCGGGTGCTGTAGTCCCTTTTTAGCTAAATAAAAATGGCCCCATTTCGACAGTTCGGAAGATTCGCTGTTGTCAATCCAGTGATCGACCATTTCGATGACCCGGGCGTCATGGGTAAATGCGCTGCTTTCTAGCAGTTTGAGCAGATGAATTTTCGATAAAGTGCCTAGGCGCTTGCCTACTTGCAGGATTTGAGGCAAGACTGAAGCGTCTTCCATTTGAAGCAGCGTCTCTATGGCCAAAAGCTGCGTCTCTTCGGAGCTAGAGCGAAGGGATTCTAAAATGTCTTTTTTAGTCTCTTTTTGGTCTCGGCGAGTCATCGAGCCGATCCACTGCTTGATCTTCCGTTCGAAATGGAGCGCGTTGTCTTTCAAATTCATGAAGATTGCTTTCGAATAAATGGCGCGGATTCCGAGAGACAAAATGAGGGTAAGTACAGTTAAGATGAGTCCGATCCAGCGGCTTTCTGATTGCGCGCAAAATAAAATCGCCGAGCTGATGAGCGTTCCAATTGGCTCGAAAAACGAATCGTTAATGATCCGCACCTTTGATTTGAGCTTTGCCGGCACGGCATTGGAGAGGAGATTGAAGCAGTTGTCTTCGATTGTAAACAAAATGCCGTCTACTGCAATGAGGCCTAAAATCGCCAGCATCATCGAGTCTCTAACCACCCATCCGGCATAGACCAAAAGGAAAAATAGAGGCGTGATCAAAACGACGTTATGAAGGCCGAGGCGGCGGACGAATCGGCTGTAGAAAAAGGTGCCAATAAAAATATTGCAAGCGGAAATCCACGCTCTGCACTTACCGATGAATTCCGCAATTTCTCCCTCCTCGGCCTCGATAAGATCAGCGGAAACGTTAAAAAACCGGCCAAAAGCGTCCATGTAGTTGAATTCAGTGACCGTGATGAGAAGCTGCGTTACGAGACTGAGAGAAAGAAGGATCAAGGCGAATTTTGAGCGGACGATCAGGTTGACCACAGAAGAAAAAGTGTCCCGGCTGCCGGTAAAAATGCCTTCAATCGTATCGTCATGGACCGCTTTAGCTCTTAAAGCAATGCTTCTCGCTTCAAAAAAAGCGCAGGAAATGGAGCAAGCCGATGCGATTAAAATCCCAGAAAAGCTGATTTTATCAAGGAATAAATTGATGGCCGTGCCAGAAATAATGCTTCCGAGGAAGTAGGCGGCGCTATAGAGAGAATACACCCTTTTTGCGTCTTGAAGATCGTGGTATTGATCTGTAAACGTCCAAGACGTTGCGATCATGACCGCAAAGAACATTTTTGAGGCGATTTTAAAAAAGTACCAAAACCACTCAGGAGGCGAACCTGTGATCATAAACGAGGCGAAAAGAGCCAGCGAGATCCCGGCCACCATGGCCGAGGTGAAAATCCGATAAGGGCTGGTGAGCCTTAAACTATAGAGAACAAGGCTAGACACCCCGATCATGCCAAGGGCGATCGACAGGTAAACCGAGGGCAAAGAGTCGGCGCCCACGTGAGTAAGAAATAAACCATCCGATAGGGTTTCCATACAGCAGCTTCCGAACGCCCAAAGGAGCGCCAAGCGGACGAATCGGATAGAGTGGGCCCCTTCTCCTTGATAGATCCCAAAAGCTTTTCGAAATAGGTTTTGCATGTTTGTGGATTAGCCTATTGTTCCTTGGTAAATAAAAATTTAGCGATCCTAATGTTCACAACATTTTACATGACTTGTGGATTTATCCCCAAGATGGATATGCCTGGCGGAAAAATAAGGATTCATTCAAGATGAAAATTATGAAAATGCAAGAGCACCGCGTAGGATTTATCGGCTTTGGGCACATGGCTCAAATTTTATTTACTTCGATGCACTCAGCCCGTTTAATCCCTTTGTCTCAAGTCCAATTCGTTCAGCGCGACCGAGATAGGATGAAGCTGAATGAACAAAAGTACGGCATTACGGCCACTTCGATCGAACATGCTGTTGTCACATCCGATGTTTTACTCCTTTGCGTCCGGCCTGGGCAAATAGAGCCCGTTTTGCAGGAGATGGCCCGTTTTGGCGCCGGCTCTAAGCAAATTATCTCGATTTTATCGGGCATTCCGATCTCTTTTTTTCAACAAATGCTCGGAGAAAAGGTGCAAGTAGTTAGATTGATGCCCAATGTGGCCTCCGCGATTGGCCAAGGGATGACGACTTTGAGTTTTTCTCCCCACGCCCGAGTGGAGTTTCGATCTTTTGTGGAGCTTTTTTCGGCTCCTTTGGGTAAGTATTTAGAAATCTCCGAGTCCCACATGGATCTGGCCACGGCAGTAGCCGGCAGCGGTCCAGGATTTGTCTTTACCCTGATCCAGGCGATGGCCGACGCTGCTGAAAACGGGGGGCTCTCTCGAGAGCGCGCCCTTTTGATGGCCTCGCAAACGTTCATGGGCGCTGCCGGCCTAGTGGCTAAAGAGAAAGACATAGCCTCTCTTCTCAACCAAATCACCACGCCAGGCGGTACGACGGAAGCAGGATTGAACATCATGCGCCAAACAGAGATGGCCAAGCATTTTCAAGAGACGATTCGCGCGTCGGCTTCAAAGGCCAAACAGATGGCTCAGCAAAGCAGCCGTTAATTTTCCCAAAAAAAAATCTCCGCAAAAAATCGAAAACCAGAGATGATGATAGCCAATTTTTTTAGCATTGGGTACCCATGGAAACGAGGAAATTGATCATTATCGGATCCGGTCCGGCCGGATTTACCGCTGCGATTTATGCCGCGCGCGCAAACTTACAACCCGTCTTATTTGAAGGTTTTATGAGCGGCCCTTCAGGAGGGCAGCTGATGACTACGACGGAAGTAGAAAATTATCCAGGTTTTCCCAAAGGGGTTTCAGGTCCCGACTTGATGGCCGATTTTCGCGCTCAGGCTGAGAGGTTCGGTACGCTTATCCTTACTGAAGATGTCGAATCTGTCGACTTGTCCCAAAGACCCTTTTTGGTCAAAGGCTCTTCTACCCAAATGAGGGCGGAGGCTTTGATCATTTCTACAGGAGCTACGGCCAAGCGCCTCGAGATTGAAGGGGCTGGCGACGGGGAATTTTGGCAAAAAGGGGTGACGGCCTGCGCGGTATGCGATGGAGCGGCTCCTATTTTTAGAAACCGCCCCCTCTTTGTGATCGGCGGCGGAGATAGCGCAGTTGAAGAAGCAATATTTTTAACGAAATACGGCAGCAGAGTCTATATCGTCCATCGGCGCGATCAGCTCAGAGCTTCTAAAATTATGGCTGAAAGAGCGTTAAAACATCCTAAAATCGAAATGCTCTGGAATAGCGCCATTGAAAAAATTTTAGGGGATCAGGTAGTCAGAAGAGTAGTGGTCAAAAATGTCGTTACCGGCTCTTTGGAGGAGCTCGACGCAGGCGGCGTCTTTTTTGCTATTGGACATCAGCCTAACACCGGATTTTTGCGGGGGCAGTTGGAGACGAATCAAACGGGGTACCTTGTTGTGACCCCTGGGACCACATATACTTCGAAAGAAGGTGTTTTTGCCGCAGGAGACGTCCAAGATCCGACGTATCGGCAGGCGATCACGGCCGCGGGCAGCGGCTGTATGGCGGCCCTCGATGCGGAAAGGTGGCTTACCAACATGGGAATTGAGTGAGATTGTTTCGTTTAAGCTGGCTTTTTTTTGCTCTGCTTCCTGTAGCAGTTCGGGCTCTTGAAGTGCAGCCTTGGTTTGGCGACGTCTATGAATTTCATTTTCTTGGAACCTACGCGTATAGCTTTTTTGATCGAGTTCAAAATGGAACTCCCCAATTGACATCGACCTTTTATTCCCGAGTCGGTTATATGGGGCTTGATTTTTCCCCCTCTCCCGAGTGGAGCGTTGACGGGGATTTACAGATTGCCGATACGACGCAAGAGTCGTTTAATTTCCGCTCAGCCGCTTTGCAAGGCCGCTATTTGTGGTATGATGATATTGTCGGCGATTCGGTCAGTTTTGCAACAGGCGTGAGCGCCCGTTTTACCAACTCGGCTTCGCTCCATGACGTAAGCTGCCCATTTCATTCGCATCTCGATCTTGAAGCGAACTTTTCTTTGGGTAAGGAATTAGATGCTTCGGATACATGGCGTTTTCGTATGTGGGGGTTTGGCGCTGTAGGCCATGGCATCGTGGGATCTCCTTGGGTTCGGGCGATTGCCGCATTTGAGTGCAATGTGGATGATCAGCATAAATTCGCTGTCTACGCCGAAGGGATGAACGGCTATGGCAGGCACACCCATGTCCCCGTCGATCATTTCAACGGATATGGAAAAATCCGCCAAAAATCGATCGATATTGGATTCCGTTACGGCTATCGTTTAGACGTGTGGGGCACTTTGCGCGCCGAATACGTAAGACGCGTACTGGCCAAGTCATGCCCTCAAGTCGTCAACACATTTGTCGTCAGCTATCTTTTGCCTTTTTCATTTTAAATTCAGGCTTCGTCTTAATTCTTTGGAATAGGAATCGAATACCTGGCTCCACTGAAAGGAGAAGTGCAGCGAAAATATTTCCCATCATTTTCAAAGATCTCTTTACGGGTTGGCTCAGGGGCTTGTAATGTTGGGGCTTTAAAAGTAGGAATCAGGCATGTTTTCTTGTGGATAGGAGAAGTGTATTCATGAAATAAAAAACTTTTAATTTCCTCTTCTTTCTCGTGTATTTGAATGGCTGGTGTGTCATTCAGCATGTCTGCCATTTTATCGATGAATGTATTTGCTCTTTCGATAGGAATGTCTTTTAAATGTTTTAATATAAAAAATTTTGTTTCTATCGATGTTTGGGAAAGTTTTGTAGAGCTAATTTTCTTGATAAGTTTGAATAAAGGCAGTAAGTTGCCTACCTCTCTGATGTCAAAAATTTGCGGCACATTCGAGACTATGGAGATAGCTTCATTTCGCTCTTCAAAAGAAAGTTCTCGAATTGCATTTAATATGGTTAGCCTTTTTGGTACATTTGTTCGCCGATGAATAAAAGGCTTTAATTGCTTTATAAGGTCTTTCGGTTATTCATCTGGAATAGAATTAATCGCTTCTGAAGCAATTATTTTGTGTTGATCTGCTAATGGACTGTCCGTGTTATTATGCATCAAAATCTCAAGGAGTTCTTCACGCTCCTGTAATTTATTCAAGTAATGGCAATATCTCGAAGTAAGAATTGCGCTACCGGCGAAAATCCCTCCAAGTAAAACATATTGTGAGTAAGATAGTTGAGACAATGTTGTCATGGCCGTTGAAGCGATAGAGGAGATCGATGGAGAGAATTCTTCTAATGTAGTTGGTATATTTCCAGATAAATTATTAAAAAACAAACTTACAAACTGCCGCTCATAAATAACTCCTGTTTAATTTATTGTTGTTGATTTTATCGATCAATATTATGAAATAAAACTGGAATAAAGTGTGTAATAAAGTTTGTTTTTTATTGAGTTTCTTTCGAAATCTATAGAGTTTTTCAACCTGAAGGGCTATATAACTCAACTTGTAAGTTGAGTTATATAAACTTTAATTGATGATATGCCCTAGATTGTTACTTTGCGTGAAGGATTTCGAATGCTTTATGGTAATTAGGTTCTTGAGTGATTTCAGTGACGAGCTCTGTATAGAGGACGTGGTTTTTTTCATCTAAGACAAGAACGGAACGGGCTAAAAGGCCGGCAAGCGGGCCATCTTTGATTAAAAGGCCATAAGATTCTCCAAAATCTTTATTCCGCATAAGCGATAATGTGAGTACGTTATGAACGCCTTCAGCTTCGCAAAATCTCTTCTGCGCAAAAGGCAGATCGCAAGAGACTGTGAGAATGACAACATCCGGATGTTTTTTTGCAAATTCATTAAAGTGTTTTGTCATGAGGCTGCAAACGCCAGTATCAAGACTTGGCACCGTAGCTAGAATTTTCCGCTTCCCATCAAATTCATCGAGCGAGCGGTCTTGCAGCTCTTTGTCGACCAACTTAAAGTTGGGCGCTCTTGTTTGCAGAGCGGGCAAATGGCCATTTGTGTGAATCGGTTTATTTTTGAAAGTAATCTGTGCCATGACATCTCCTATTGCAAAGGAGCATTAAACTTGATAAGGATTTTTTAAGCAAGAAAATGGGCAGATCCACTTGTAAAAGAGATTTTCTTGACCTATTTTTCACAGATTCGATAAGATCCTTGGTCAAAAAAAATGATGTAGAGTTGTGATATGAAAGATGTAGGATCGGTAGTCTCTTTAGGCGGCTCCAGTAGTTTGCTGCAGCAAAAATCAGCTCTTTCGTTATGTGATCAAGCTAAACAAATGTATGAACGTGCTGCCGCTTTGCGAGCTGTGTACCAAGCTGTGTCAAAACAGCCTGCTCGCGCTGGCTGCGCAGCTGTGTGTATGAGTGTCGGGCTTTGCGAGCTTTTATCTGGCAATTTGATTTCGGGAACGATTACGACAGGCGCTGCCGCTTTGGAAATTTCTCATCTTTTCAGAGGGGGCGTCTCTTCTGATCTCCAGCGCGCTTTTGATGACCTTGACGCTGATGTAGGGATGGTTCAAGAGCTCCAAGAAGCCAACGCTGTTTCTTATCGAACGATTGAGCAGCAACTAATCGTTGCCTCTGAAGGAGTCAAAGGATTGCAGGAAGAACTGGCCTCTGTCGAGGCTTTGCATGGAAAAGGACTTTCAGGCTTTGAAGAGAAGCGCCAAGAGGCGGCGTCGCTCAATCAACAAGCATCTGCCGCTTATGCAAGTGCAACCTCGTTGTTTTTGAGCGCTCAAGAAAAAATGGGAGCTTCTCAAAAAAGTTATCAATCGTGCAAGCAGGCTTTTGAGGACATTCAGCACATGCTGGCAGATTCTGATGAAAGAGGAGAAATTCAAAGTTCTACCGAGTTATTAGCGAAAGCTGCAAAGCAGGCGTCTCTTTCTTGCGATGAAGGGAAAAATCTTCTCGATGAGTCCAATATTCTCATGCAACAGGCCTTTGAGCAGCTCCAAAAGGCTCATGATTTAAAAAATCAGGCTAACCGCGCAGCTGATCGTCTTTTGCAAGAAGCTGAAGATTCTCTTCGCCGCATAGTTGAAAAAAGCGCTCTCATCGAAACTTGCGATAAAGCAGTGAACGCTGCTCAGCAGGAACTCAAAAAAGTGCAAAAACGACATGATCAAATTATGCGGCTGATCGAAGCTTTAAAAAAAGATATTCGCACAGCGCGCGAGCTGGCAGAGAGCCGATGGACGACATCGGAGCTTGTAGCCGGTATGGGGACGGCTGTTTGCCTGGCTTCGACAAGTCCTTTTTCTGCCATTGTAGTTGGCGGAGCGGCAGCTTACGCTCTTCGCCATCGAGCCGATCTTTTTTCTGGAGCATCCAAGATCTACCGATGGGCAGTCGGCGCCATTGAACCCCCGAAAAAATCGATGGAAGAGTCTGAATGCCTTCGTATGGAATTTAGCGCGACATCTAGCGGCTATTGGGGGTATTTTATCGAAAAGCGTCCTTCCAGCACAGTAGGAACTGTCGATATCCACCTTGGAAAAGGGGAGATTCATTCTCTTTCTTTCGACCTGCGCAACGACGATAAAATCGCCAAATTAGATGTGCTTGAGCTTTTGCAATTAATGACTGAACGGATCATGAAAGGAAAATTAACCCCTAAACGCTGTCTCGCCATTTTAGATCAGCTAACTTCTCCAGAGAAAAAGCTTGTGCAAGAGCGCTCCGAGCTAAATAGCATTATCGATCTTTTACGAGAAAGGTGTGTTAGTTTGAAGGCGGCTTCTTGATAGATTTTTATGAGCATCTTTACTCTAACTAATCTTTTAAGAAATTTCATTTTTCTCGTCCCTTTGAACCCTAGGTAGCATTTAGAAATATTTGAACGCCTTCGGAAAAATCAGAGCTTTTATAATCCCAATCAGGACCAATAGATGGGGGGGATTAAGACATGTGTATAAAATTTCTTAAGATTTGTCTTAGTTTTTACTCAGGATCACAAAATTTTTCCCATACTACAAATCCTTCCATATCGTATGCACCGATTACAATTAGAGTTGCCTTTAAGGCAATGTTTTGTAACTGTTCGAGGGTCATATTTTGTTCGATGTTAAGATCTGACTCTGAAATAATATTCATGTAATACCATTGAGCATCAGCATGTTGAATGATTTTTTTTGCAATTTCTTGAGAGAATTCATCTTCCTTGAGACATAAATAAACTTCCTTATGGAAGTAGAGAATGTGTTTTTCTATCTCAGATACAACTGGATCTCAGGGCGATTTAACTAAAATTTTTTGATAGAAGATGTGCTAATATGGCATAGTAAGTTCCTCAAATTGAGGAGGATCCTATGTCAAGACGCAAGCCGATTGATGCCAAAATTTTAGAAGCTGGCAAA
>JAJXYX010000042.1 GCA_021780355.1 bacterium
CCTTGGAGGAACTCGAGGAACTGCGCAGAGGAGACGGCAAGCGGCCTGGGATGATGCTTGGACTCTGAAACTGTTGTCAAGAATATTCGAGGTAGATCTGTAAAGGAATTTTAATCAAAAAGCCCTGGCTCGCCTCCGTCAGGCGAGCTGCAACTTTCGGAGTTGGATACTTGCAAGGAATATTGGCAAGATTTTTTTGTCCGAATGTGTCAAAAAATTTTAGTTAAATCGCCCTGGAATTCTTGCATCCAGGGAGAATCTAATATTTCAAAAAATGCTCCATCCACAGGCAGTTTCATTAAGTATCCGGTTCTTGAAAATTCTTCATTTGTAATTTTATAGGCTACAATATTTTTACATTCTATGATCCAATAAGAGTCGTCTTCATCTTTATGGTAATTTATTTTAAGTTCTTTGCGTTGAGTTAAATTTGTTAATTCGCAATCCTTTGCCCAAATTCCAGCTGCTGAAATAGTTGACTTTTCGATTTTCATGTTTTTTGTTCTAAAGATAAAATAAGTGCTGTGAGGTCGAAAATTAATTATTCGTTGTACTCTAAAATTGGACCTGAAAATAGAGATAAAAAACATCTTCCTGATTTGTTTTCATGTAACACCTCTAAGCATTTTTTATTTTCATCTAAAATCCTAATTTCTGAACAGTCTACAAGGCTTAATCCAATGATATCCACTTTAAATGTATTATGAACAATGATGTCGACATATTTTTCATGTATAGAAAAGGCGAATGTAATGACTAAACCATCTGGACGTAATGTTTTAAACCAATAAATACCTTGTTCTTCATCGGTCGTTGGCATCAATTCATCAAAAAACAAAAGTAATTCTGTTATGTTAACTTTCATGTTCCTCTAGGAATTACAGTAATAACGTTGCCATTTTCATTTAAAATAACTTTGACATTTGTAGTCCCTGGACATGCTATTTCAGCTTCAATAATTGATGGAGGAATGCCTCGTGGTTTAGGTCCATTATGACTTATCCATTTACCAAATTCTTCTGTTCCAGGGTGCAATCCTTTTATCTGAGCTCTTTCTAAAGCTCGAAGTTCAAGCTTAGCCATAACTTGCGGAGTATTCGGAGCCATTCGTTCTAAAGCGTGCTCAGAATACCAACGGCTATTAATTAAAGCTCCTCCTCCATTTTCAGGTAATGTCCAGCCCTGCTTTTTTGTTATTGCAAAAGTTTGCATTAAATCATTGCGATATATCGCCCTAATTGGGTTGATCTGTCGCATATAGATTATACGATTTAAGGCAGTTCCTCCAAACATAGCCATATCGCCTAAAAAATTTCCAGTAAAATGACCTAACTTAAAGGCTAAACGATCAGAATGTCCTCCCGGAAACAGTCGATTGTTAAGAGCGCTTTGTTTCTCATTGAGCCAGTGATTGATCGTGTGATATGTGTCTCCCATGGAAAAGTTAAAGCTGCCATCTTTCAAATTGTAAACTCGAAACGGACTCGCTGCATTCACACCATGAATCATAGTATTTGCAAGTCGAGCGAATCCAAATCCAGCATTGAGGGCTCCTTGATTAAATCCGGCGCTGAATTGGTTCAGTTGATAGCTCCAATTTTGCATGATGTTCGATGAATGAAATGTTCCAGGAGGTCTTGGTTGAAGCCATAGCCCATATTCATCAAAATGTATAATCTGAATTTCGATAAGTCAAAGATTTCCAATGTTTTTTCTTATCGGGATGGCCGTAAAAATATTTGCCGATTCCTCCATGTCTGTGCGTGAGATCTAAATAGCAAATGGGCGTGCCATTAGGTTCCATGAGCTCAATGGCATTTGAAAACAAAACAAAGGTAGCGATGAGATGCTGATGTCCTGTAAGAAAAAGCCCCTTGGTGACGTAGGTGCTTTTAAATTGGATCGGTTCTGCGCCTTGTACTGTATGAAATTCATCATAGATGCAAAAATCGCCTGTGATCATGCTGACGCCTTCGACAAAGCTCGAAGGATCGTTTTCTGTCACGGAAGTCGTAGAACGTTCTGCGAATAAAGAAGAGAAAAAAGAAAAAAATAACAATAGATACAACATGCGCTCTCCTAAAAAGAGCGCAGATTGTAAAGTAAAAAATTTTCTAGATCAACGATTTTTTTACACTTATATCTTTCTATTTTAGAGAAAGATTTTCCCGCGAACTCACGGCGGTATATACCCAAGGTGATTTAAAATTTGGTCGCTAGGCGGGATTGAAAGCTGCCAAAAATCGATTGTTACAAAGGGGGATAGTATTAAATCAATACAACCCCCCTTTGTAACAAATCGATTTTTGGCGCTTTGAACCCGCCTAGCGGCCAAATTTTGAATCACCTTGGGTATAATGTTCCCACATCAAGCGAAAAGGCAGGCAAATCTGCAAAAGTTCTTCCAAAGTTCCCTCTGCTAATTTGCGCCCTTTTTCAAGAAAAATAATTTTATCTGCATGCTCGATCGTCGAGAGCCTATGCGCGATGAGAATTTGCGTCACATTTCCTTGCAATTCGCGAAGAGCTTGTTTGATCCTATTTTCTGAAATAGCGTCCAAAGAAGAAGTCGCCTCATCGAGCACAAGAATCGGCGCTTTTTTCACAAGGGCCCTAGCAATAGCCAAGCGCTGCTGCTGGCCTCCTGAGAGAGTTTTTCCCATCTCGGCTAAAAGAGTGTCGTAATTTTGGGGCAAATCCACAATAAATTCATGAGCGTAAGCTCTTCGAGCCGCCTCTTCAATTTCAGCGCGCGAAAAATTTCGACCAAAGGAAATATTTTCCGACACGGTATCAAAAAACAAAAAAGGTCTCTGCGGCACAAACGCAATGTGATCTCTCAAAGACTTCTGGGTCAAAAGATCGATCGGTTTGCCATCAATTCGTATTTGCCCTTTTTGCACTTCATAAAGACGTGGGAGTAATTGAACAATCGTCGATTTGCCAGCGCCTGTTGCGCCTACGAGAGCCACAATTTCCCCTTTGCGCACAGAAAAGCTTAAATCCTTCAATACCCATTCATCTCGATATTTAAACCAAACATGATCAAACTCAATCTGATGTTCAAACCCCTGCATCGCCACGGCTTGGGGCTGGTCTTGGATCTGGGGCTGCAAATGGAGCACTTCAAACATCCTCTCCGCAGCGACAACGCCCTTTTGAATGTTGGCGTTCTCTTCCGCAAACTTTTTCACCGGTTCATAAAACAAATGCAAGAGGCCGCAAAACATAAGCAGCTGCCCTACCGTCATATGCAGCGTATACAACCCAAATAAAACAACAATCGCCAAACAACTCGTCGCAATCATATGAAGCAAAGGACGCGTTAAAAGGCCATACTTAGCGCTTTTGCTCTCCAAAATTGCCATTTGATCATTTTGCTCTTTATACTTACGAAGTGAAAACGCCTCCATCGCAAATACTTTCACCGTCTGAATCCCCGCTAAAAAATCGAGTAGCACAGAAGAAAAGGTCTCTTGTTTCTTTTGAATCTGTCTCGTAATGCGCTTGACTCTCCGCGTTAAAAAAACAACTGGAATCACAATCAAAGGCAATCCTAAAAAAATGATCATCGACAATTGCCAAGATAAATAAAAACAAGAGGCGAGCGACATGAGCAGCATAAAAGGAGTTTGCAAATAGTTCGTCAAACAAGAATTCAAAGAAGACGCAATCTGCCCTGCGTCTCCAACGGCCCTCGAAGACAAACTCCCCAAATTCTGCTCCTGATAAAAACTCAAAGGGAGCGATTGGATATGTTCAAAAAACTGCTGGCGCAAATCCCTCGTCACTCGAATCGACAATAGCTGCGTTGTATAGCGCGCCGCAAATAAGGTCGTCCCCTTAAACAAAGCCACAAACACCAACATCCCAATCAATAAAGAAAAATCCCTCTCATAATCAAAACGGGATGCCACTTTATTCATCAACCAATTGAGTGGATTGCTATTTTTCTGCTGAGCCATGTAGATCGAAGCATCTTGCTTACTGATCTTCCCATCGCCATCGCGGTCAATCTCGGCCCACACAGCCTCCACATCCTTCAAAGCAATACGATCCTTTCCTCGCCTCGCCTTCGCATCAAAAAGAGAGAAAAAGTCCACCCCCGTATTAGCCATCAAACCAACAGAAAACATCTCCAACTGACTCGCCACCGTCAAACTCAGCAAAGCCCCAAACGTCAAAAGCGCAAGCACCCAATGCCTCGTATTGCGAAGCGCAGCTAAAAACAGTAATTTCATGATAGATCCTTATCGCCCCAACCTCTTCTTGGGACTTCGTCCCAAACCCTACCAAGGGACTTCGTCCTCTGGACTCCTATTTGCTTTTATCGCATCATCTTCCGCCGCGGAAGATGATGCATGAAAATCAATAGGTTTCCAAAGGACGAAGTCCTTTGGCGGGGCTTGGGGCAGAGCCCCAACGAAGATGGCAAACTTCTTATTTGTTATGCATCACAATGAATATGCGATTCAAATTTGCCTATTTTGCGAAATTTTTGGTAGCGATTTTCCAATAAAAGATCGAGTGGGACGGAGCGGAGGGCTTCCCACTGTTTGTGGATGAAGGATTTGACGTGGGTGTAAGCGGCGGGAAGATCGAGATGGGCGCCGCCCAACGGTTCGGGGATGATCTCGTCGATCACTCCGAGCTCTAAGAGATCTTCCGCCTGCATTTTTAACGCAGCAGCAGCTACGCTATTTTTTGTGGGATCTTTCCACAGAATCGAAGCGCAGCCTTCTGGAGAGATGACGGAGTAGTAAGAGTGTTCCAACATGCCGACAACATCGCCGATGCCCATGCCGAGAGCGCCGCCTGAACAGCCCTCTCCTATGAGGATAACGATAATCGGCGTGGCAAGACGGGACATTTCCCATAAATTGTTCGCAATCGCCCAGCCTTGGCCCCGCTCTTCGGCTGTTAAACCAGGGTAAGCGCCCGGCGTGTCGAGGAGAGTGATGATGGGGAGTTGGAACTTTGCTGCTAGACGCATACAGCGCATCGCTTTGCGGTATCCTTCTGGATGAGGCATGCCGAAATTGCGATAGATGCGGCTTTCAGTATCTTTTCCTTTTTCTTGCCCGATGACGACGTATTTTTGTCCTTGAATTTTGGCAAGCCCGGCTACAATAGCGTGATCATCTTGAAAAGCTCTGTCCCCGAAAAGCTCGACGAATTCTTCCGAGAGGTTTTCAATGTAATCCAATGCGTGGGGGCGTCCGGGATGACGGCAGATGGCGACTCGGTCCCAAGGTTTCAGCTGAGCATAGACCGTTTGCTTCATCTGCTCGAGATTCGATTCCATCTTATTCAGCTCTTCGGAGGATAAAATGGGGTGATGGGCATTTTGCTTTTTCAACCTCTGCACCGTTTCTTGATACTCTAAAATTTGCTTTTCGTGAGCCAATACGGTCATTTTTTTTCTACTCCCGGCAATTTTGCGTCATAAAAATTTTTTACTAATTCAACTACTGTCGGCTTTGTAATGATGATGGAAAAAATTTCTTCTATATCGCGAGAGGCCAGCCGAATGCATCCATCGCTATCATAGGTGCTGATTTTTGAGGCGTCTTCCACGAGCTGTCCTGTCCCATCTTCGACCCATGGCGCTCCATGAAGGCCAAATCCCTTGGCCAGCTCGCTGCAGCCATCTAGCTCTTCAGCAAAAGGGATCCACCGGGTCCCAAACACCCGGATCATCTCAATCTTATTGTCCTGATAAAACCCTAATGTTCCGGGCTTATAGATCGCGATTTTATCTCCAAGGCGGTACTTGCCACAGGGCGTTAAATAACCCGATGTTTTCGTCGGATCGACGCGGCCGATGCCGACAGGATAAGTTTTTAATAAAATTCTTTCATTTCCCTCTACATCTATCGCGTAAAACCACATGCGGCAGCGGGACAAATCGATGAGAAGATGGAAATTGATCTGCTTATCTTTTTTAAAAACATTAAAACGATCACCAAAAGAAACTTTTTGAGTAAAATAATCAAGTTTTTTGTTGAGACTGCGAGCGATGAAGTGGCGGGACGTCTCAAAATAACTAGCGTAATCAGCGATCCATGCGGGGCGATCTTTCAGCCAAGGCACTCGGCTCGTATAAGAAACTGTTTCAACAAAGGGGAGTTTTGAAGAGTCTAAAGCAAATAATTGAGCAATCCGATCTGCGTCAGGCAAATCTTCCGAAAGAGGAGATGGAGCTGGAGGAACATGCGTTACTACCTGCGATTTAACAGGAGGAGCTGCAATCGGCTCTGGGCGCTTAGGCTCAGCCAAAGCAATCTCAACAATTTTTTGAGGAGGAGCAGGAGGCGCCGGCCGCTTCTTGATATAAGCGTACCCTCCGATCACTCCAAATAACACCACAGAACCGAATAAAAATTTTCTTACAGCGGACACAGAATACTCCTCAGCCTCTCTAGTTAAGGCGA
Organism: bacterium; assembly: GCA_021780355.1. Lineage (GTDB taxonomy): Bacteria > Chlamydiota > Chlamydiia > Chlamydiales > SM23-39 > SZAS-17. The sequence goes on from JAJXYX010000042.1 coordinate 6,435, forward strand.
AAAACCGTATTATCCTTTATATATGAGTATTTGGCAAGAAATTGCCTCGCACTTTCAAAAATTATCCCCACAAAAACAAATTAAATATAAAATGCAATTGCAACAAATAATCAAAACAAGTAAAATTAAAAAGCAAAAATAATAACATTAAAACAAAAGGTAAAAATATGCTGCCTATTCCAAGAATTTTTCCAGAGTGCCAAGACACTCTTTTTCATAAAAATTTTGCGACAAAAGCCCTCCCTGTAGAGGATTTAGTGGCTTTTCAACCTGACTTGGGCGCTGTAAGCGAACTTGCTAAATGGACCCGTGGGCTCATCGGCAAAACTCCGACAGATCGATTATTTCAAGAAGTTGCCAAGCTGACAACTAAACATTTAAACACAAGATATCCAGCAGAATCTCAGATAAAATGTTTCTTCAATACCGTCAAATTGTACCGTCAAATTAAAAACCCGAGTCCAAAAGCCAAAGCAAGCTATGCCAAGGTAAGCGAGGCTTTAGTTAAATTTTTCAGAGCAAATATACAGTAAAATCATCGAATCGAGTATAGTGCATTGATTCTCATAGGAGTTTGTCAACTATGCTCGACATTAAAGAAATTCGCAAAGACCCCAAAGCTATTGAGCAGAAGCTCAAAACAAAAAGTCCCGACGTTCACTTGCATCACATTATGGCGCTCGACGAGCGGATCCGCGGCCTCAAGGCCGACGTAGAAGAGCTCAAATCCAAACGGAACGCCTCTTCCAAAGAAATCGGCTTAAAAAAGCAGCGAGGAGAAAACGTCTCGTCTTTCATGGAAGACATGGGTGTTTTGAGCGAAAAGATCACCGTTCGCGACCATGAGATTGCCCAAATCGAGCAAGAGCTCCATTTTGCTCTTGCGTGCCTGCCCAACTTGCCGATGGACGACATCCCTGTATTTCCCGGCCCCGAAGACAACGTCTGCGTCAAAGAGTGGGGAGAAAAAAGATCTTTTTCTTTTCCATTTAAAAATCATGTAGAGCTCAACGAAAAACTCAAGCTATTCGATTTTGCCCGCGGCGCAAAAATTTCCGGTTCCGGATGGCCTCTTTATACAAACATGGGCGCAAGGCTCGAGTGGGCTTTGATCAACTTTATGCTCGATATCCATCGAAAAAATGGATTCACCCAGATCATGCCGCCTCTTTTAGTCCGCCCCGAAACCATGTTCGGCTCTGCGCATCTTCCCAAATTCGAAAGCCAGCTGTTCAAAATCAAAGACGAAGATTATCAGCTCTATTTCATCCCCACGTCAGAATCCCCTCTCAATGGTCTTCATGCAGGAGAAATTTTAGACGAGCATCAGCTTCCTCTAAAATACACTGCCTACACGCCTTGTTTCCGAAGAGAGGCGGGAGCTGCGGGATCTCAAGAGCGAGGACTCATCCGGACGCACCAGTTCAACAAAGTCGAGCTCTTTTGTCTTTGCAAACCCGAGGACAGTCCAAACATTTATCAACAAATGCTCGACTCAGCGGAAGAAGTTCTGCAAGGGCTTGGTTTGCACTACCGCAACATGCTGCTCACAACAGGCGACATGTCTTTCGCCGCAGCGAAAACGATCGATATCGAGGTATGGCTTCCAGGACAAAATCGCTACTATGAGGTCTCTTCTGTTTCCAACTGCACCGATTTCCAGGCGCGCAGATCAGAAACCCGCTACAGAAGCAAACAAGACAAACCCCATTTCATCCACACCCTCAATGGTTCCGGGCTCGCCACTTCTCGTTTAATGGTTGCCCTGCTCGAAAATAATCAGCAGGAAGATGGGTCTGTCCTTGTGCCAAAAATCTTGCATCGGTATTTAGGAGAAGAGATCACCAAACTCACGCCATCCAAATGATCGATGACTTTGTCCACTTTCTTCGAAAATCCCCCACCGTATGGCATGCGGCCAAAGAGATTTCCAATCGTCTGGCCGCAGCTGATTTCACTCCCCTCGAAGAACAAGATCCTTGGGATCTCAAGCCAGGCCAAGGCTATTTTCTTTTCCGAGAAGGCGCTCTATGCGCATTTCGCATGCCAACCCACTCTCCTCAAAGAGCCATCATTGCAGCAAGCCACACAGACAGCCCCGCTCTCAAGCTAAAGCCCCATCCCGACATCGCCTCGCACGGCCTCTCGCAGCTTGCGACCGAAGTCTATGGCGCTCCCCTTCTTCACACCTGGCTCGACAGAGATCTTTGTCTCGCAGGACAAATCGCAGCCCTCTCCCCTTCCGGCTCGATCGACATGCACCTCGTCTATCTCGACCATCTCCCCCTCTCCATTCCGAGCATCGCCCCTCACCTCGAACGATCTCTCTCTGAAAAAGGGCTTCATATCCACAAGCAAGATCACCTAAAGCCCATATTTTCCCTCGCCTCCACAACCCTCGCCTCTCACCTCTCTCTTCCAAACATCCTCAGCTTCGATCTCTTCCTCGTCCCAACTCAACCCCCAACCTACCTCGGTCCTTCCAACGAACTTCTCTCGGCCTACCGCGTCGACAATCTCTCATCCGCGCACGCCTCTCTCCACGCTCTACTCCAAGCCAAAGCCCAGCCTCACACGCTCCAAATGGCCATCTTCTGGGATCACGAGGAAATCGGCTCCACAAGCTACACCGGCGCAAAATCTGACTTTCTCCTCCAAACGATCGAGCGGGTCTCTCTCCACTCCCACCTCTGCCGAGAAGATTTTATGCGTCTCAAAGCCCGCTCCCTTTGTCTCTCCATCGACGTCGCCCACGGACTGCATCCCAACTTCATAGAGAAATTCGATCCGCAAAATACACCGCACCTCGGCAAAGGCGTCGCTTTCAAATTCAGCGCAGAACAAAAATACGCCAACTCATCTCCCACCACCGCCTTCCTCATCCACCTCGCTAAAACGCACAACATCCCCTACCAACTCTCTGCCTCCAGATCCGACATCCCCTCCGGCAGCACCGTCGGCTCCTTCATGGCAGCTAACCTCGGCATCCCCACCCTCGACCTCGGCATCCCCATCTGGGCCATGCACTCCACCAGAGAAACCCTAGCCCCCGCCGACCAACTCTCCCTCACCCACCTCCTCCAAGCCGCTTTCCAATAGCCTTTACCTTTTCAGCCCCGATCGGTTATACGTTATTGGGACTCCGTCCCAAACCCTGCCAAAGGACTTCGTCCTCTGGACTCCTTTTTGTTTTTTTTAAATGATCTCCCGCAGCGGGAGATCATTGATAAATAAATCAAATAGGTTTCCAAAGGACGAAGTCCTTTAGCGGGGTTTGGGGCGGAGCCCCATGACCTAGAAATAACGAACATGAAGGAATGTAAGATGAGTGAAAAAAAATCTTCTCCGATCCATTTTGAGGGGAAAAATGCGATGGAGCATGTGATTGAGGCGCGGCTGAAGGGGTTGGAGGCGTCAAGAGAGATTCATGGGACAGAGATGCCGGGGCATTATCATGCGGCGACGGATGCGGCGAAGGAGACGGCATTTTTGCTTGTGGCGCTGATGATTTTGTTGGGAGAGAAGGGAGTGGATGGGTCTTGGCTGGGAGCGTTGGTTGCGGGGTGGATGGTTTGGAAAGTGGGGAGGAGCGCGGTATTGGGATGGGCGAGATTGGAGAGGTTGCATCGGGTGATTGAAGAGGAGAGATGGGAGATTGAGCATCATCGGGCACAGGAGAAGGAGGAATTGAAGGCGATGTACGCGGGGAAGGGATTTGAAGGGAAGATGCTGGATGAAGTGACGGATGTCTTGATGGCGGATGACAATCGGCTGTTACAGGTGATGCTGGAAGAGGAATTGGGATTGAGGTTGGAGTCGTATGAACATCCGTTAAAGCAAGCTTGCGGGGCGGCGGCGGGAGTGGCGATGGCTGCGGCGCTTGTGGTGGGAGGATGGGAATTTTTGGGAGAGAAGGGGGCTTTGGGGATGAGCGCTTTTGTGATTGCTTTTTCTGCAGCAATAAGCGCAAAATTGGAGAAAAACCGACTCGTCCAGGCGATTGTTTGGAATGTTGCCATTGGAGCGCTTGCAGGCGGGGTCGCTTACTTTTCAGCCCAGTTTATTCGTTTATGAGCCAACCATATTTATTCGATGAATTTTTCGCTTCCGGTTTAGAAGAGAGCGTGAGTCCTTTTCTGACGGCCTCTTCGCGTAAATGGGGGAGAAATTTGGGACTGAGAGGAGCTGGATGCGCGGCTTTTTTTCTCATTGCAGCTTTTGGGTTTTCCTTTGTCAACTTGCCTCTTTGCTACATTTTTTTATCCGGGGTCTATTTTTTATCCGGCGTACCGGCTTTAGTGGCGGCTTTTGACGATTTGAAAAATTTAGAAATCAATATCGACGTGCTGATGACGCTGGCGGCTTTTTTGGCGGTCGCGATTGGCAGCGGGCTGGAAGGAGCTTTGCTGCTGGTGCTGTTCGAGCTTTCTCATAGCATGGAAGACGCCGTCTCAAAAAAAGCGCGAAGCGCTATTCATAACCTAAATCATTTGGCGCCAAAATTTGCCCATGTTAGGGCGGAAGATGGGACGCTGTACAGAAAATCGGTAAGAGAAATCGGTTTGGGGATGCATGTCTTTGTCAAAAATGGAGAGATTGTTCCTCTCGATGGGACGGTGATTGAGGGATCTTCTTCTGTCAACCTAGTCCACTTGACGGGAGAGAGCATGCCCATTGCCAAACAAACAGGCGATACGATTGCAGCCGGAGCTCGCAATTTAGAATCGGCTCTGCTCATTGAAGTCACGAGAGTAAGCGCAGATTCTACGCTGACGAGGATTATTCAGCTGATCACCCAGGCTCAAGAAGCCAAACCCAAACTGCAGCGCTGGCTCGACAAGTTTGGCAAACGTTATGCCACATCGATCATCTCTCTTACCTTTGTATTTGCTTTGGGACTCCCTCTTTTGTTTTCGATGCCTTATTTCGGAAAAGAAGGCAGCGTCTATCGAGCGTTGGCTTTTTTAATTGCAGCGTCTCCCTGCGCTCTCATCATCGCGACACCAACGGCTTATTTGAGCGCTATTTCGGCCTGCGCTAGGAAAGGGATTTTATTGAAAGGGGGCATCACGCTCGATGCGCTTGCCAGCTGTAAAACCATTGCGTTTGATAAAACAGGCACATTGACCACGGGAGATTTGACGATCTCTTCGATCGATGCATTGACAAACGAGACCTTCTCTCCAGAATTAGCTCTTGCTATTGCAGCTTCTTTGGAAAGGCATGTGGTCCATCCGATTGCAACAGCTATTTGTCAATTCGCCGAAGAAAAAAAATCTCCTGTCATTGCCTTAGAGCAAATTAAAGCCATTGCCGGCTCCGGAATCGAGGCGCTCGCCTTATTAGATACAGGACCTGCGCCTGTCTTCATCGGCTTGCCTCAAGTTTTGGGAATCAAGCCTCAAGAGACCGCCGGGGGCCAAGTTCTCGCAGCGCTCTCAATTGGTCATGAACCGAACAAAGCTCTTTTTCTTTTCCGCTTTGCCGATAAAATTCGTCCCGACATGTCCGCTCTCTTGCAAGACATCAGGCAAGTTCATGGGCTCGATACCGTGATGCTAACAGGAGACAATGCGCATAATGCTTATGCGGTTGGACGGATTTTAGGTTTGAGCCAAATCTACGCTGATCTAAGACCTCAAGATAAACTCGATCAAATCGTCAAACTCTCGGAAAAAGGAGGCCTTGCCATGGTCGGAGATGGGGTCAATGACGCTCCTGCACTCGCCAGAGCTACGGTCGGCATCTCCATGGGACGCATCGGCAGTGCAACGGCCGTCGACGCTTCGGATGTGGTTTTACTCAATGATGATCTGCAATCTCTCGGCTGGCTTTTAAATAAATCTCATCAAACGCTTCGCATCGTAAAGCAAAACTTGACGCTAGCGCTCACTGTGATTGCCGGAGCTACCATTGCAGCGCTCCTTGGTTGGATTCCTCTTTGGCTTGCTGTTGTTCTTCATGAAGGCGGCACAGTCGTTGTGGGAATTAATAGTCTGAGGCTCTTCAAAAATTCCTAAGCTGCGCGTCTTTCATTGCTTTATACTGAGCCGACCTGTAATAGTTTGAGTATGATTGATGATATGTTTCAGACCCTGGAATCGGTGAACGATTTCATTTGGGGCTATATTGCCTTTGTTTTCATCGTCGGGTTGGGCTGTTATTTTTCTTTTCGTTCCCGTTTTTTTCAACTTCGCCGTTTTCCCGCCATTTGTCTATCGTTCATCCGATTTTTTAAAACAACGGAAGGGAATAGCAAAAAACGAGGCATCCATCCTCTGAAAACCTTTTTCGCTGCCATTGGCGGCTGCATCGGCATCGGCAACATCGTCGGCATTTGCACGGCGGTGCAACTCGGAGGTCCTGGGGCTCTTTTTTGGACGTGGATCGGAGGGCTCGCTGGCATGCTCTTACAATATTCTGAAGTGTTTTTAGGCATGCGCTATCGGGTGAAAAACTCATCTGGCAGCTACGATGGCGGACCTATGTACTTTCTGCCTATCGCTTTCAAAGGGCAATGGATTGCTCCGATCGTGGCTTTTCTTCTCTGTCTCTACGGCGTCGAGATCTTCATGTTCAATGTCATGACCGACAGCATCTCTGTCAACTGGGGTCTCGATCCCTACTGGGTCGCTTTCATCCTCCTCGTTGCCGTCATCGTCGTCGCCCTAGGCGGCATCAATCGCGTCGGAGAAGTGTGCAGCGCCATCATCCCCCTCTTCATTCTCCTCTATCTAAGCATGGGTTTTTGGATCTTATTTCAAAACCTCTCCGAAATCCCCGCCGCTCTCGCTCTCGTTTTTCAAGGAGCCTTCACGCCCCAAGCCGCCGTCGGCGGATTTGCCGGCTCGACTGTCATGCTCACCATCTCCATGGGCCTTTCCCGCGGCGCCTACTCTGGCGACATCGGCGTCGGCTACACGTCTGTCGTCTACGCAGAAAGCAACACCCCTCACATCAAGCGTCAAGCCTCCATGACCATCATCGGCGTCTTCCTCGACACTTTTATCATCTGCACCATGAGCATCCTTCTCGTCCTCATCTCCGATCATTGGAAAAGCGGCATCGACGTCTCTCTCATGGTCCAAGAAGCTCTCGGCCTCCACTTCCCCTATATGTCTCTTTTCATGCCATTTTTCCTCTTCCTCCTCGGCTACACCACCATCCTCACCTACTTCGTCGTCGGCGTCAAATGCGCTAAATTCATTTCCCCCAAATTCGGCCCCCTCCTCTACTACATCTACGCCATCACCTCCCTTCCCCTCTTCGCCTTCGTCAACCCCGACCAAGCCTTCCTCATCATGTCCCTCGCCGGAGCTACTCTCCTCATCTTCAACCTCCTCGGCATCTTCTTTCTTCGCAAAGAAATCGAATTCGGATTAGATGATTAGATTCCTCAGCTTGAGATGGGGCTCCGCCCCCCTATAGTTTATAGTTTTCTTCGACTTTTCAGTTTCTTTGGATTTAAGTCCCTATCGCCTTCCAACGCTTCGCGTTTCCAGTTGATCACTTGCGTTTGATGATCGATCGAGGCGATC
>JAJXYX010000067.1 GCA_021780355.1 bacterium
TTGTTGTTCAGAAAATTTTTAAGGTGCTGCAATCTGCCTCGCAAGGCGGCGACAGGAACTGTATTCTTATCGGCAAAACCATCTAGAAATAAAGCTCTTGCAGTTTTTCTAGCGGGAATTTCTGAAAATTGAACATTTTTTAGGAGTTGGGTATGAAACCGAAGAAATTAGGATTATTAATGATGATTTCCTTATCTGTGCTCTCTACAAGTTTGTATGCAGGTGATGGAGGAAATGGCGGTAACGGCGGCATTTGTGGAGGAAATGGTGGTAATGGCGGAGATGGTACAGATGGTGGAAAGGGTGGTAATGGAGGAAGTGGTGGAATTTGCGGTGGCAACGGGGGAAATGGTGGCTGAATATGAAAAGAGGGGCTTTTTTTAGATCCATATTTTCAGTTTCAGTTATAACCATGTTAATCTTGGCTATTAGTGTTCATGCTCAAAACGGCAATGGTGGCAGAGGTGGGGATGGCACAAATGGCGGTCATGGAGGAAATGGGGGAAATAGTTCTTCTGGTAGAGGGGGCGATGGTGGAAATGGAGGTAATAGTGAGCATGGCAGAGGTGGCAACGGCGGCAATGGTGGTGACGGCCCTGCAAGAGGAGGGAAAGGTGGAGTAGGAGGAAAGGGCCCGAAGGGAAATGGGAGTAATGGAAGAAATGGATATTCAAGATAATAAGAGAAAATAATATGAAAATTTTAAAAATCTTAGTTGCCGCTTCATTGGTTTTTCCAGTAGCTTTTGTGGCTGGCCTTGATCAACATGGCTATAATGGCAAACATGGGAAAAATGGCCGAGATGGAGAAGATGGTGAAAAAGGTGAAGATGGTGGATTTTATGGAGGTCATGGAGGAAATGGAGGCCGTGGAGGAAAAGGGGGAAATGGAGGTCATGGCGGATTTTTTGGAGGCAATGGAGGCAATGGAGGGAGTTTGTCCAGTAATATGGAATCAGGACAGATTAATGAATGCGAATACAAAGTGCTTAAAAAAGCCTGCCGCACGGTGATCGCGAAAGTTGAAGAACGTTTAGCTGAGAGCGGCAATCTAAATCCTGTTGTGACGCAGAAGATATTTCAATCAGAACTTTCTAGTTACTTGTTACCTTTGGAAACTCCAGCTGCTCGAAAAATTTACGCAGAGTATGAAGCGGTTGGATGGAAATATCCTGCCATTAAGACAATTTAATGATTGTGATTGTATACCGAAGAAAGCTGAAGAATCGGCTTACAGGCGGGTTCAAAGCGCCAAAAATCGAATGTGGCAAAGTGGGTTGTATTGCCTCATACTAGCCCACTTTGCCGCATTCGATTTTTGGTAGCGATTTCCCGTCCAATAGCCGATTCTTGAGTCACGAACGGTATAAACGGCTATCTATTTAGACAAGAATCTTTACCTTTGGCATTCTGGAGTCACTTGTTTGAGAGTCAGCTCTTATGCTCTGCTATAAGGCAACAAGCGCTGAGATCGCTTGGCTAAAAAAAGAATAAAAAAGGGGTGCTAGATGACGATGATTGAGAAAATTAATGAAGGAATTAAAGAAGCGATGCGGAGCCGGGATCAAATCAGGCTGGCCACTTTGCGGATGCTGAAATCGAAAATTTTGGCCGTCGACGCTCGTGCGAATCTTCCTGACGCCGAGGTAATTAAACTATTTAAAACTTATTTCGGCAATCTTCAAGAGGCGTTGGATCAGGCCCAAAGCGCCAATCGCTCCGATATGGCCGAGCAGCTTAAAAGCGAGCTTGCGATCATTCAAGAATTTTTGCCTAAAACCCCTTCTCTTGAAGAAACGAAAAAGCTTGTGATCCAGGCAATAGCTGATGCGGGCGCTAAGTCGAAAAAAGAGCTCGGCTTAGTGATGAAAGCTCTCATGAAACTCAATAACACAGTGGATGGAAAATTGGCTAAAGAGATGGCCAGCGAACTTTTGGCTGATTGAGGATTTGGCCATTTTTTACGGTGGATTTTTAGGTTATTTTTGGTAAAATGGTGCGTCATCACAAGGGGTTTTTATGTCAGTGAAAGAAATTGGATTGTCGTAAAAGATATTCGATCTGCGGTTCGCTATTACACAGATGTGGTAGGTCTTCAATTGGTGGAATTCAATGAGGAATATGGCTGGGCAGAGCTGGAAGGCTCTGATGGCGGCAGTAGGCTCGGGATCGCTCAAGAAAATGAGTTAGAAAAAGTGAAAGCCGGCCAAAATGCTGTCATCACCTTTTCAGTGGATGATTTGGAAGCATCTAAAAAGAAAATGATGCATCAAGGAGCCAAATGCGAGGGAGATGTGATCGAAATACCAGGTCACGTGAAAATGCAGACGCTTATCGATCCGGATGGCAACTGTTTTCAAATTTGCGAGCTTTTACATCACTCGTGCTGCCACTGCTAAAAGTAAGGTTGTTTCGTGTTTTTTTTCAGAGCTTCTAATCCTTTTAGGAGCTCATCTTCTTGATCTGTAAACGCGAAGCGGACATGTTTTTCCATTCCAAATCCAATGCCGGGAACGAGAGCTACATGAGAGCTGTCTAAAAGTTGCTTGCAAAAGGCGACGGAGTCCTCCTCTTGGATTTTGGTAAAGAAATAGAGAGCGGATGGAGCTGGGGTCACGTTCGTTGAAAAGAGCCGATTCCATGTATCAAAAAAGAGCTTTCTGCTCCGCTGCATGGCTTGGCGTACATAGCTTGATACGGTGTCTGCATGCAGCAGAGCTCCGATCGCAGCTTTTTGGCTGATGAGGGCGGTTCCTGTTGTGCTTTGGCTTTGAAGAGCGATCATATTGGAAATCATTTCTGCAGGACCAAAAGCAAATCCCACTCTCCAGCCCGCCATGGCAAAATTTTTCGAGCAGCTTTCAATGACGATGGTCCGAGAGCGATGCTGAGGAAAAGAGGAGCAGGAAACAAATGAGTGACCTTCGAACACAAGTTCGCTATACACTTCATCTGAAATCACAGTGAGATTCGCCTCTGATGCAACGTGTAAAAGCTTTGCAAGTTCATCTTTAGAATATAAAGCGCCCGTCGGATTGCAAGCATTGTTAAGCAGAAGCACTTTGGATTTTTTTGTGAGATGGGATTTCAGTGATTCTGGCGTGAGTTTCCAGTGCTCCCGCTCTGTGGTTTTGATGGGACAGGGAACCCCAGAAGCCAGCCGGATCATTTCAGGATACGAGACCCAATACGGAGCTGCGATAAGTACTTCATCTCCAGGTTCTAAGAGGATTTGAAGAGCGGAATACAGCCCAAATTTTCCTCCGCAAGTGACTATGGTTTCGCTGACAGCGTATTTTGTTTGGTAGCGGCGGTTCATCCATTCAGATGCAAGAGAGCGAAGTTCGATCAGGCCTGCTACTGGTGCATAGGGGCTGATGGCTTCTTTAAGGGCCTGTTTGGCCGCTTCAAGAATCGTTGGATGATTGTTTAGAATGGGATCGCCCGCAGAAAAATTAAACACATGAATTCCACTTTTTTTCATCCGATCTGCTTCTGCGCTAATGAGATTGATAGGAGAGGGGGTTAAGTGTTTCATGATTTTTGCCTGCTAGATTAAAACATGGTCTTGAGCCTCCTTTTACGATAAAAAATGGGGAACTGCAATCATTTTCATTGGAATGCTGGGTGATAAATCATATACTGCCCATTTACTAAAAATCGTAGGAGAATCTCTTGAACCATTTACCCCATTGCACCAAATGCGGATCCGAACTTACCTATGAGGACGGAGAAATGTACATTTGTCCAGAGTGCGCTCATGAATGGCCTAAAGTAGTAGAGCCTGAACTTGATGAACGTACATTGATTGTCAAAGATGCTCATGGCAATCTTCTTAAAGATGGCGATAGCGTGACGATCATTAAAGACATTAAGGTGAAAGGCTCTTCTTCTGTGATTAAGATTGGCGTGAAGGTAAAAGGCATTCGCTTGGTTGAAGATACGAATGGTCATAACATCGATGCCAAAATCAAAGGTTTTGGTGAGATCATGCTTAAATCAGAATTTGTGAAGAAATGCATGGATTGAGGTGGAAAGGGGGAGGGTTCTTTCTTTCCGCAATAACCGCGCATGATTTTGGAATTTGTATTGAAAAAACAATGTGCCCGTCTTATGCTGATTTTCCCTATACCGAAATGAAAGGAGGGGAAAATGAAAATTCTGTTCGCTTTAGTATGTTGTTTTGCGGTTCAATGCGGCCTTTTATCGGCAGGAGAGCATTCTGGTTTTAGAGTGCAAAAAGATGTTGCGCAATACAAAGGTTCCGATTATTCAAATGTTGTTCATGTGGCAAGAAACATCTCTCTTGAACAGGCATTTGAAATTGCCGAAGCCAACTCTGAGATCGATTATTTCGTCTATATGAAGGGCGGTAGCATGGTGTTAGAGATACCTCCTGACGTTGCATTTGAATATGCCAATGATCCTTTTGGACTCGTGGACCATACCCGTTTTATTTATGATTCAGGAAAGAGGGGGACTGGCTATTGCCGTATTTTCAAACATGGGGATACTGTTTTCTTTAAGAAAGAAGGGATGTGGCTCGGTTCGGCTCCAGGACTAGCGGACGCTTATTTCAAAGAGTAAAATCCTTCGCTCTTAATGAGAAATTTTGTATATCAAAAATGAGCTGTTCGATCAGCTCATTTTTGAGGTTTTTGATGACAATTTTCAAAGTGCGGAGAGTGGCTGGCTTTTTGTTTGTCCTTTTTCTTTGCTTCGGCGGCGTTTGGATTTATCGATTGATATGGGGAAAACCGAGTTCTTTTCATGTGTTTGCTGCAAGGGTGATGGCAAAAAGGGCTTTTGCGGATCCTGAATTTCTAACCTATCTTGGCATTACAGATAACACCTATTTAGATTTTACAAGCGACAAACTGACCGATATTTCTCTCCCCAAGAATTCCATATATCTGCAGCAGGTTCGAGAGTCTTTGGATGTTTTGCATCAATACCGCAAGGAAGATTTGACGGCTCAAGAGCAGCTGACCTACGATGTCTTAGAATATGATCTTCAGCGCCTTTTAGATGATGCCTCTTTCGGCTCTTATCTCCATTCCTTTTGGCTCTCTTATTTTACCCCTTATCCAGTCAATCAGGTATTCGGTCTACAGAGCTGCCTCGTCGATTTTATGGTGAATATCCATCGCGTAGTTAATGAGAAGAGCGCAGCTCATTATATCGCTAGACTTTCTCAATGGGACAAGAAATTTGCCGATTTAATTGAAGAGTTGAAGAGGAGAGAAGAGAGAGGAATCATCCCTCCTCGTTTTGTGATTGAAAAATTGTTGCATGAGCTCACCCAATTTATTAGCGTCTCTTATTCGGACAATTTGCTCTACACCTCATTTCAAAGTAAATTGCAAAACCTTCAACTTACAGCCTCGAGCAAAGAAGCTTTAGAAAAAAAGGCTCTCCACGCCATGGAAACAAAGGTCTATCCCGCCTACTTGCGCATGCTTGCTTTTTTACAAAAACAGATGGAAAAAGCTACAACAGACGCCGGAGTGTGGAAATTTCCTATGGGGAAAGAGTTTTATATTCAATGTCTCAGATACCATACGACGACTGATGATTCCCCAGACAACGTTCACGCGTTTGGTTTATCCGAGGTGAAGCGTATCCAAGGAGAACTCAGAGAGCTCTTGGATCAATTGGGCCATCAAGGACAAGACGTGCTTGCGGCCATGAAAGCGCTCAGTGCTGATCCTCGATTCTTTTATCCGGAGACAGATGAGGGGAGAAAGCAGGTTTTAGACGGTTATCGGAAAATTTTTCGAGAGGCCCAGCCCAAACTATCTTCGCTTTTTTTCCATACCCCTAAAAGAGAGCTCCGTGTAGAAGCGGTTCCTGATTTTAGGGAAAAAACATCTCCTATGGCCTATTATGAACCAGGAGATTTAAGAGGGCATCGCTCAGGCGTGTTCTACGTCAACACATACAATGTAAAAGCTCATCCTAAATTCGCTATGGCGTCTCTCGCTTATCATGAGGGGATTCCAGGGCATCACCTTCAAATCGAACTCGCCTTGGAAAATAAGCAGCTTCCGCTCTTTAGAAAGGTAGCTTCTTTTAACGCTTATATAGAAGGGTGGGCTTTATACTGCGAACGGCTTGCTTTCGAATATGGATGGACGACAGACCTTTATAGTAACGTAGGAAGATTGCAATTTGAGCTCATGAGGGCCGTTCGCCTTGTGGTGGACACGGGCCTTCATTGGAAACGCTGGAGTCGGGAAGAAGCGATGGCTTATATGGCGGAAAATACAGGGATGGACGAAGAGGAAGTGGAAGTCGAGATCGAACGCTATGTCGTGATGCCAGCTCAAGCTTGCAGCTATAAAATCGGCATGAGAGAAATTCTGCAGCTTCGAGAAGAGATGAAAGAGCGGCTAGGAGATCGCTTTGATATCAAAACCTTTCATCAAATGGTTTTACAAAATGGAGCGTTGCCGCTCGTTTTACTCCGAAATCAGTTCAAAGATCCTGCTGCAGGGAAGAATTAAGTTTGTTTTCGTGGAATATTTTTTTAATGAGCTCTCGGAAGAGCCTGAGCGATGATTGCAGAGATGAGCCCCGAGAGCAGAGAAATAGCTGCCCATGTAGATAGAGCATCTGAAACGGACATGTTTTCTGGATCGAGTAGATCAGAATAGAGCATAGCAATCCAAAGACACATCGCAGCGGAGCAGGCCCACGTAGCTACTCGTTTGTCGCCACCTTGCTCTTCGATTTTTTTGCTAGCAACAGCTATGACCGCTGCAGCAGCCGTTCCTCCAGCGGAAGCCAAGATGAATCCTCCATACCCTTCTGCTGCATCTCCCATAGTTTCTACAGTCTTAAATATGAGCGCTGTCGACGTAGCAGCTGCCCCCATTCTTGGCGCTATAGTTCTGCTGGTGATGTATTCTAACGTTCCGACGAGCACTCCATGTAGATTAGATAGGATGAGTCGGCTCTCTGGGGTTTCTCCTCTTTGAAAAAGATCAATGAAGACAACTGCCATTTGCGTTCCTAAAGAGATGCCGAGATATCCTTTTTCAAAGAGTAGCTCCATGGCATGTTTTGATTCTTCTCCTTTAAGATAATGAAGCGCTGTAAGTGTCGGCACAACGATTAAAGAGGCCCCTAAGATTACGTGCGGTTTTAAAGCCATAATAGATACGCAGGCTTTTCCTGTTCTCTTTAATCCTTCGATCGCTGCATTCATAAACTCTTTATTCATTTTCGAGCGTTGTTGCAGGTTGATTTGCATATCCATCAATAAAGCTGGTATTTCAGGTAGGTTTTGCACCGCAAAAATGGTCCTGCCTTCTAGAGGAAACTCTGCTTTTTTTGTGTGTGACTGAACCTCTTCGATCGCTTGCAGGGCAGCATTTTTTACTTTTGTTTTCTCATTTCCCACTGCGGCAGCGATACATCCTGCAGTTCCGGCGCCAGCTGCGATTGTTCCTGTCAGAGCATTCAACATAAAATAGGACATAACTTGCCGATGGGTTCACTGATTAAAAATGTTTCGCGAAAGAAATTTCTTTATTGATGAGGCTGCCCGTTTATAGGGGGCTACGGTATTGACTTGCACCCACTTACTCAGCGGCCACATTTTGCCAGATGGCAATGTGCACCAATCCCACACGCCGGTTTTATCTAATTGGCCGGATTGGTACTCTTTTTCCACAAAGACGAGGATGGCATGTACAGTTTGGTCCAATAGAGCTATTTGTTGGATTGCACCATCAAGATGGTACTTTTGGCGGAAGCGCTCTGCAAGAGCGGAATAGTTCCATGTAGAAAAGCCTTCCCCTGGCATGATGATTTTTTTTTGTTGAACGCCCGCTTCGTACCAGCTGATGAGCAATTGTCCCCACCCGATTTGATACGCGATAATATGGGCTATAAAGTTCGATCCGTCTAGATTTTCATCCGTTTTATTTGAATCAGGGACCATTGATAGTAGGCGTTTTAAGGCAAAATATGCCTTTTCGATTTCGTGGCTTAAAGGGGCTGTAGGGTTTAGAGGCAAGAGAATCCCGCTTTCGATGTTTATTTCTTGAACGAGTACGGATTATCTCTATTTGGGAAGTATTTCTACAAGTTTTTCTATTTTAAAATCTCTACGCTTCCGCTTTCGATTTTGTAGTAGGCGCCGATGCATTCGAGCTTTTTCTCATCGATGAGGCGTTTGAGGATCGGGCTCTTTTTTAATTGGGCCACGATGTGTTTTACGTTGGCTTTGACGGCCATTTCCAGATTGGTTGGTTTTTTAAGAGCAGGTTGAATTAGAGCTGCGACCGCTTCGATATCTGCCGTATTCTTTTCCATGACCGCCTTGACAGCTCCGCATGATTCATGGCCTAGCACAAGAACCAAACCGGAGCCTAGTACTTTGGTTGAATAATCAATGCTGTCTAGTTCTATGGGGCCGACGACATTTCCTGCTACGCGGACGACAAATGTATCGCCAGTTCCCTGATCAAAAATAATTTCAGGTGTAACTCTTGAGTCTGAGCAACTTACAATTGTGGCGAAAGGAGCTTGCCCTTGGACAAGCGAATTTCTTCGATCGGCTGAGTGATCCGCATGAAGAGGCTTGTCTTCCGCGTAGCGCCGATTGCCGTCGATGAGGTTGTTTAGCGCTTCGGAAGGCGTCAGGCTAAAGCTTGGATGGGCTGCGATCAAAAAGAGGAGAAAAAATTTCTTATACATAATTTTGTGAATATACCCAACGTGATTCAAAATTTGGCCGCTAGGCGGGATTGAAAGCTACCAAAAATCGATTCTTACAAAGGGGGGTAGTATTAAATCAATACAATCCCCCTTTGTAAGAATCGATTTTTGGCGCTTTGAACCCGCCTAGCGGCCAAATTTTGAATCACGTTGGGTATATCCATGGAAGTTAATAAATGTCAATTTTTTGATGAAAATTTTGAAGATAATGTGACGTTTACAGTATAATTGAATTATGAAGTTTAGACTGAAAAGACAAGAAATCGATAAAGATTTGTTTATTTTCTGCCTTAATAGGATAAAGCAAGATAAGCTGGTCCTTCCAAAAGCTGGAAAAAAAATTGTTCAGGGAATGTCTGCTGTTCTTAAGGACATTGAAGAGAGCGGTCTTCCGAGCTATTTGCGAATTAAAAAGCTGAAAGGAAAGCTAGGATATGGAGTTTTTCTTCATCCAGAAGCTAAGCCTATTTCAAGGGGGGCTTTGATTGCTCCTTATTCGGGAAGGGTTCTCTTGTCTCCTCAATATGCGGGGAATGATTCTGATTACGCTTTTGCTTTGATGTCAAATCTTTGTTTGACAAGAGAGGAGCAGCTTAAATGGGATCCTTCTCGCCGCTATCATCCCCGCCGCCTTTATTCTGTCGATCTAGATGCTCACAAAAAGGGGAATTTTACCCGTTTTATCAATCACTCAGAAACGCCGAATGTAGAAGCCAGGTTTGTGAAAATTTCGTCTACTTCAAAAGATCTTCCTTCGGCTCCTTTTGAGCTGATTTATGTGGCTAAGAAGATGATCCGTCCTGGAGAGCAGCTGCTTGTTTGCTACGAAGGGGAAGATAAGAGCTACTGGGGAGCTCTCAAGATCAAGCCTTTTTCTATGACGCCAACAACATTTATGTTGGATAAGTCTGGCGAGATTGTAGATCTATCCGAGTGAAAATCTCAGAGTCTCGAATATATACCCGTTCCACCTCAATCGTACCCAAAAGGACCACATTGAAAGCCTTTTAAATTGAATAAAAAGGCTTTGAATGTGGTCTTTTTGGGTGCCGTTGAGGTGGAACGGGTATATAGTGCTTCTGCTTGCAAGGCACCCAAGATTTTCGTTTTAACTATTCACTTTTCTAACTATTTTAGCAGGGTTACTACTCGAAGATTATAAGACCCTGGCAAAAATCGATGGCGGCAAAGGGGGCTAGTATGAGCTGACTCACTTTGCCGCAATCGATTTTTTGTGCTTTCAATCCCGTCTGATAGCCGATTCTTGAGTTATGAATCGGATAATGATAGAAGAAAGGTGATAAATTTTTTAAATATGTTTTTATTGTTTTTGTGTGTTAAGATTTTTTGTTTTTAACAAAAAAATAGGTGGATATGTCTTTTAGTCAACTTTCTTCTGTATCTGATTTTTCGATTTTGAATTTACGTCCTTACAAGCGGAGAAAAATTTCTGATCCTGTACAAAATCTTTTTGATGAAACGCGCAAACATTCGTCTGAACTGTTAGAGGAGAACGGATTGCCGTTCAAGCGCCGTAAAATTGAAGTGGTTCCAAAGGCCTCTTTTTCTGAAAAGAGTGAATCGTTTAGCAGTTCTTCTGAAAAGAGTGAATCGTTTAGCAGTTCTTCTGAAAAGAGTGAATCGTCTAGCAGTTCTTCTGAAAAGAGTGAATCGTCTAGCAGTTCTTCTGAAAAGAGCGAATCGTCTAGCAGTTCAGCAGCCCCCCCTTTTTTTCAAGGGGTTCGACTAGATCGTTTTATTCCTCGGGCGGTGAATAAAGAGTTGTTGCAAGGTAATTTAGAGCTTGATACCACTTATAAAAAATACCTTGCTGCTAATTTGCTGGGATCTACAGATCCTCAAGATGAAAAGGTTTTTCACTTTTCAGCTGCAAAAGAAAAGAAAAAGAATCCTTATGATTCATCCATTCACAATCCTTCCATTGATTCTATAAAATATCCAACATGCTCTGTAAAAAAGGTTGTTTCTGTAGGTCGTCTTGAAGATGATTTTTATTGTGATGCTATGGCTTATAATCAAAAACAAGACTGCTTAGCATTTATCGTTGATCTTACTGTTTTTATAAAAAAGGGAGATTTTGTTTATCAATCCTTTCCGAATTTCAGAGACGTCCCGTCAGCTGTCGCTTTCAATCCAGAGGGTACGGCTCTCCTGGTAAGTCTGAGATCTGGGTATTTGGGGGTCTTTGATTTAGTTTTTAATCAAAATGATATCTCTCAATCACTTGTATGGGAAAGTGACGAGTTCTACTCTCCTTGGCTGCCGCAAAGAAATCATTTTGTTATCTCTCAGGCTTATATTTTTGTTGGAACTGAGGATGGTAGAATTTGTCGGATTAGCAGGGGGGCACCTGAGGAGAAGAAATTTTATGAAAATATCGATGGTCAACAGGTTGGAGGACTTGCCTTGTCTCCTGATGAGACGTTGCTTCTCGTGGGGAATGAGGGTGGCGGTATCTCTCTTTTTGATGTCAATAATCCGCGACCTTTACATTATCAGAAATTGACGAGGGGGTGCGTGAAAGCGCTAACATTTTCGCCTTGCGGTCAATTTTTTCTCATCGGAGGGGGAAGTTTGGATCCTCGTCTTATTCTTTTTAAAGTTGAGAACCAACAAATGAAAAAAGTCTTGAGTTATAACGTAGCATTTCAGACAACCTCTCTTTTCTGGCATAAAAATTATGTTGTCTCAACGCATCGAGATGGAGTGGTGCGTACATTTTTGGTGAATCCAGATTCTTTTGCACTGATAAGCCGACCAAAGTGCGAACCTATTTCTTTAGGCAACCGACTTACTTACGCTGCATTAAGACAAGGAGAATCATCTGAGACACTTTTCATTGGATCCGGTTCTGAAAACAAGTTGTTTGAAGTAGAAATCAAAGCTCCTTATCAGAATGAGGAAAAGAAGTCTGAGCTATTTTCTTCTAGATATGATACGATCCGTTGAGTCTGAGTAACGTGATGTCCACCAAGGCAGAGAAGGGAAACTTAATTCTGCCTAGGCGAAAACTAGGTCACAGTGATTATGAACCCCCGTTTACGATTTTGTACGTGCGTTGGTGTGAGAGGATGGGAGTCAAAATGACTCCCTCCTGCTAGTGGTCTGTCAACATTGAATTTGAGAATACAGACGCCTTAACTTGATTCTTGCATCTTTTGTGGTGAATTGCCAATTGCCCCCCATTTGAGTTTGATTGCGTCGACCTGCCCAAGCTTTCCCCTCTTGTTGAACGGTTTCTCTATCTGGCATGCGCCTTGACATGCATTGCCGAGTAAAGGCTCTTAATTCACATTCTGCTATGTTTAGCCAACTGCCATGCTTGGGTGTATGGTGATTCCGGTTGAAGGGCGCTCAAGATTTTTGTTGATGTTTGTGATTGTTACATTTCTTTAAAAAAAAATCGTTTTGTAATAGACTGTTGCGTTCTTTTGCGAGGATGATAATTCAAAATGAATTTTGTAGAAAATAGTCGATTTTTTGTTGGTTATCCCCCTTATTCATTCCCTGTTTTTGTAGAGGAAGAGGCTATGCAAGTGGGTTGTGAGGTTGAAAAGCCGAGGCTTACTCTAGCTGATGTTTTAGTTAGTATTGAGAGGGGAGAATTGACTCTTCGAGACGTTCCTGTGGAGTTTTTTTACGACCGCTCTGTTGTTTTGTTTGCCGTTCAGCATGATGGATTCAACCTTCAATATGCTTCAGAGGAATTTCGGGACGATTGGGGGGTTGTAGCTGCGGCGGTACAGCAAACTTGGATTGCTTTACGTTATGCCTCGCCGAGACTTAGGGGAGATCGGGTCATTGTTGCGATTGGGGTAAAGCAAGATTGCTTGGCTCTTTTGCAAGCTTCTCCAGAGCTTCAAAAGGATCGAGAGATCATTTTGACGGCGATTCGATATGGTAGATTGTCACTTCATTTTGTTCCGAAGGAGTTTCTTCATGATCGGGGGGTGGTCATGGCAGCTATTGAGCGGGATGGGTTGGAACTGCGGTTTGTTCCTCAGCCTCTTCGCTGTGATCTGGAAATAATTCAATTGGCTTTAAGAAAAAATTTTCAACCTTTTGTTTATATTCGAGATCCGAAGATTATATTGTTTTTAATGCAGGAAAAGCCTGAGGTATTTCAGTATGTGGAAGATCCTTTGATTGCTTTGGCGATTGTGGGAGTGGATGGAAGATTTCTTCGCTATGGCTCTAGAGAGATTCGTTCCAATCTAGAAGTCGCTTTGCTTGCTGTTCAAAATCATTGGATGGCTTTTTACTATGTCTCTGAAGATGTTCGGAGAAACTCTAAGGTGATTTCGGCTGCTATGAGCTATCATCCGGAGACGTTTCAAGGAACCCCGGACGAGCTCTCTTTCCATCGAAGGTGGATCCTTAAAGCGATCGAGACAAATCCTCGTATGCTTTATTTTGTTTCTCATTTAGAGATTGTCTTAGAAGTAGTGAGGAAGGATTGGAAAATCGCCCGTTATATCAATCAAGATCTATTTCGAGATCAACAGTTTGCTTTTAGTCTGTTGGACCAAGATCAACGGATCCTTCAATATATAAAAGATCGGAATACTGTATTACTATATATGCAAGAAGATCCGACTGCCTATTGTTTTGTTTCTGAACATCTGAAAAAAGACGAAGAGATCGCGATGTGCGTTCTTTATAATGATTATTATGCCTTTGAATACGTTCCTTCCGAGCTTTGGAAGAAACGAGAAGTCGTTCTGGCCTTTCTTTCAGATTTGGTTAGTTTTTGGGAGGAAAGAGCTCTTCATGAGCAAGTTCAAGCTCTCCTTCTCCCGATTTTACAAACAACCTCTGACCGGGAGATCGCTTTTAAGGCTATTGAAGGAACGTTGGGCTGGGCTTTTCAACATCTTTCCGCAGCGTTCCGCGGCGATCGGGCGATTGCTTTATTTGCCGTTCGAACCAATCCAGAAGCTTTTTTACACGTTTCGCAAGAACTGAGCCAAGACCCTCTTTTGATCTCATGCGCCAATGGCGAGAGTTTTGAGGGGACTTTCCGTGTTGGGTATGCAGATGTTGTTAATAAGCCGAGAGAGACTCTTGCAGGCTTATGGGAACGGATTGAAGCGGACGCTTGTTTTCCTTTTATTCAATATACCCATTCTTTAGGTTTTGATGCTGGAGGCCTTACTCGGGATTTGGTGGCTCGGCTGTTGAAAACTTTTTTTGATCTGAATGCGCCTATTTTCCCTGGGCGTCAGCAAGATGAAAAATTTATCCCTCAACTCTATGAAATTTCTTCTCTTAGTTATTTAGAGCAAGCAGCTTTTTACCGAGCAATAGGGGCGATTTTCGCTTTTGCTTTAATAAATTACCAAGGTTTGCGCACAGGGATGCATTTTCATGAGATTGTATTTTCTATGATTTACTCGATTACGCAAGAAGAGATGCAATATCTTCGTTTCATGGGCGAGGAGGAAGGTTTTCCTGAAGACTTGTATAATAAATTACTCAAGATCTACTTGAAAGACCAATATCCGCTTGTATTTGTTTCTCCCTTTGAAGATCAAAGATGGGTAGATCGAGCAGTTGATGAATTTGTGGATAGAGGAAATATCCCTGAGGCTTTAGAGAAGGAATATGAGGGGATGTCCATCGTAGATAAAAAAACTGAGTTTTTAAGAGACTTTCGTATTTATCACACGATTGTCGCCGTTCTTTATATGGTAAAATCGATGAGCCGTTATGCAACAGAAGGGCAATGGAATGCATTGAAAGGAGCGTCTCCTCTTGAGCTTCAAGAACGTATAGAAGGCTCTCTTTCAAGACAGCAAATTTTAGATGCCTTGCGATGGGACGCTGCCGATCAGCAGACAAGACAGTGGCTTATCTATTGGATAGAAACGGCCAGTTTTGAACAGTTGGAGAGATTCGTTTTTGTGATGACAGGGGCCTTTTCTTTAGGGACCACTCAGAGACTCCATATTCATCTCTATGCAGAAGATCAGCAATTGCCCTCTTTTCGAGCTTGCACCTTCACCATGAATTTGCCGAAGGGCTACGCTGACTACCCAACTTTTAAGGCAAAATTAGAACTTAGCTTGGCAGAAGGTGGAGAAGGGTTTCAGTTTTCTTAGAAGCTGTATAATACAGCTTCTAGGAATCAATCGATTTCAGAATAGATGGACAATTTCCTTGATGAGCCAGGTGCCTTGGAGTTTCCAGGATATGCCATTGATCTCGCTCATGCCGGCCTTTCTTAGAAATTGAGTTCTGGAGGCGAGTTCTGAAAGTTGGCTGAACCAATTGTCTTTTTCTTGTATAGAACCCAAAGCTTTTATCAGCCGTTTTTCATTAGCCCCAACCTGGATGGCATCATGGGCGCCGACTCCTACGAGGGCAGCTAGAGAAAGAACGATAACAGCGCCAAGGGATGAAAAAGGCAATAGAGTCAGTGCAAAAAAGCCTAAAAAGGAAGCGAAAATAGCTCCAGCCACCCCTGCAGTGCGTAAAATTACTGATTCGAGTTTCAGCTCCTCCATCTGCCGATCCAACCTGGATGAATGACGGTTCACATTGAGAAGGTCCTCTTTTAATTCTGTAAAAAAATCTGCGCAATCAGAAATACATCCCATAAAAACTCCTTTTGGATTTTGAGTCGGGGATTGTAGTGGCTACGGCTTTATGAGTCAAGAGAATGTCTGTTGACAGAGACCATCGGTCCCGAATCTTTTTTAGAATTTTCATTAATCTTGTTTTTTATTATACCGAAGAAAAGTTGAAAAATCGTCTCAGGCAAGGCTTATGAACATTTTATTCGAGTCGCCCTCTTGGATCCTCTCTTCTTTGTTCATCGTGATTCCCTCAATCTGTTTTAGCCTTCTTCTTCTTTGGGTGGTAAGAAAAACAGTGTCTATTGAAACGCTTCGAAAAAATCATGATGTCGCTGGATTTACTTTTAGCATCGTCGGCGTTTTGTATAGTGTGATTTTGGCTTTTACCGTGATCAATGTGCAAACTCGCTATAGTCAAGCAGAAGAGACGATTCATACCGAAGCTACGATGCTTTCAGATCTTTATCGGGATGCTGGTTTTTTCGAGCCTGCCGACCGGGACCAAATCCGCTCTGTTTTGCGCGAGTATGTGCGGTATGTTCTGGAAAAAGAATGGCATTCTCCCTTGAACAAAAAAGTGAGTGTAGAGACGCAAAAAATTTTGGAAAAGCTATGGAAAAATTATTATCAGGTAAAAATCCAAGATGAAAAAGCCAAAATTTGGTATGAACAGTCGATTTCAAAAATTGATAATCTTATGAACGCGCGGCTGGGTAGAGAATTCGATTCGTGGCAGCATTTGGGCGGTATGATGTGGAGTCTTTTGATTGTCGGCGCTGCAATTACGATTTGTTTTATGTTTTTCTTTGGCTTAGAACGTTTGAACGCCCAGATGTTCATGACTTCTCTTTTAACTGGATATATCTCTTTTATTTTATATCTTATCTTCTCTCTCGATCATATTTTTCAAGGCCCCGAGGCTATCAAGCCTTTTGCAATCGAAGGGGTCGCTAAGTTTTTCGATCAGTGGAATTCTTGAGCGATAGAAAAAACTAATACCCATCTTTCAGGCGTTGAATTCTTGCGTCAAGAGGGGGGTGTGTGGCGAAGAGATAGAGAAGGCTGGGTTTGGCGGGGTGGGAAATTTTAAAGGCTGCCATCGCAGGGTTGTCCGCTTTGGGATCTTTGATGTTTTGGACATTTTTTAAAGCTTGCAAGGCGGAGATCATCGCCTCTTTGCTGGTGAGGCGCGCGCCTCCGGCGTCAGCGCGGAATTCGCGGAATCGAGAATAAGCGGCGACGACGAGAGAACCTAAAATCATAAAAATGACTTCAAAAAGGTAGGTAAAGAGCATATAGCTCATGAAGCTGCCGTTCGACGAGCTGCTGTCGCGGCTGCGTCCGAGATTTGAAAATGCGTAGGCAAGGACGCGGGCGAGAAACATAACGAACGCGTTGACAACGCCTTGAAGAAGCGTCATTGTGACCATGTCGCCATTTGCGATGTGGGAAATTTCATGACCGAGCACTGCTTTGATTTCTGCGGGGCCGAGCCGATTGAGAAGACCTGTCGATACAGCCACAAGAGAGCGGCTTTGCGTGGGACCTGTGGCAAAGGCGTTCACTTCATTGGAGCGGAATACCCCGACTTGAGGACGGGGAATCCCTGCAGATTCTGCAAGCTCATAGACTGTTTGCAAAAGATGCCTTGCATCGGGATCGATCGTTTTGGGGTCGATGAGCTGCACGCCCATCATCCATTTTGCCATCACCCGGGAAAGCGCGAGGGAAATGAATGCGCCCCCCATGCCCCAGACGAAGCAAAACACTAAGAGAGAATTGTAATTGAGCCCGTTAGCGGCCAAATAGGGGCGGATATTCAGCAGATGCAAAATCGCTGAAATCACGATGATAACTAAAAAGTTTAGCATCAAGAAGAGAACAATCCTTTTTGCTAGCGCCATAACCTACCTATTTTGTTTCCATTAAACCGCAGTCGGCTATAAGTGTCAATTCTTGCATTCATTTCGGTATATAGAGGAAAAAAGTTTTTCGATTGCAGGAAAATGTTCTTTCTGTCATTTACTCTACCGATTCTTTGAAAAACCTGCCTAGGATTACCTCAGGGGCTGTTTTTTAACGAAAAAATCTCTAACCAAAGAGCAAAGATGAGCAAAGCCATTTTCAAAATGCAAAGTAAAAATGCGGCGTTAAGCAAGGTTAAAAAAGAACTCAACGGCCGTTATGCATGCTATGTATTAATCACTTGCAGCGATCCATCGGGCGATGGGAAAATGGAGGTGGAGATGAACTACGAAGGAGATGAGATGCTGGCTGCCTTTTTGCTGGAAAATGCAGGACAAGTATTTGATCAAAAGCTATCTTCTTCTAAGTAACCTATGAGAGGCCTATGCATTCTTTTGAGCAGTGGGTGGAGAGAAACCAAGAAAGAATTCAGCGGGATTATTTTACTTTTCTTCGATTCAAGACGATTGGCACAGATCCTGCCTGTAGATCCGAGATGACAGCTTGCGCATCATGGCTGCAGCGTTATTTGCAAACGGCGGGATTTTCTTCCCGTTTGATCGAGACCTCAGGTCACCCCCTGGTATGGGCGGAGCATAATCAGGCAGGGCCCGATGCACCAACTTTATGCATTTATGGCCATTATGATGTGCAGCCAGTCGATCCTTTGGAGCTTTGGCTTAGCGATCCGTTTGAGCCTGAAGTGAGAAATGGTCAGGTTTATGCTCGAGGCGCTTTGGATGATAAAGGGCAGATTTTTTATGCCATCTTAGCGGCGCTGGCTTTTCAGGAGCTGCAAGAGAAGTTGCCGATAAATATCAAATTTTGTATCGAGGGGGAAGAGGAGTCTGGCAGCCAGGGGTTGTCGGATGCGCTACCTAAGCTGCGCGCGTTTTTGAAAGCCGATTATCTGCTCGTGCCTGATTTTGATCTTTTATCGCCTGATGAGCCTGCTATTTCACTCGGAGCTCGGGGGATTGTGACGATGGAAGTGACCCTGACAGGCTCGAAAGGGGATTTACATTCAGGTTGTTATGGCGGCATTGCCTACAACCCGAATCGAGCTCTGGCCGAGCTGCTCTCTCAACTGTGGGATGAGAAAGGGCGCGTTCAGGTGCCTGGCTTTTATGACGATGTGGGCGCTATTAGCGAGAAAGAAAAAAAACTCTACTCTTTTCGCGGCAGCGAAGAGGAGTATGCAAAACAATATGGGATTCGTGCGCTCGGGGGAGAGAAAGGGGTTTCCTTGATGGAGGCAAACTGGTTTAGGCCGACGCTCGAGATCAACGGCATGGCGGGTGGATATTCAGGACCTGGTTTTAAGACGGTGATACCTGCTCAGGCTATGGCCAAGCTCTCTTGCCGCCTCGTTCCCCCGCAAAATCCTAAAAAAATTGCGGAGCAAGTAGGAAGTTTTTTGACATCTCGCGCCGCGGCTGGTATGGATGTAAATTATCGCGTGTTGTCGGCGGAGCCTGCCTTTAGGGGACAGGCTGCATCGCGTTTGGCCGACGCTGTAGCGGGAGCCTATACGGATGTGATGCAAAGGCCGTGTCATCGAATCCTCTCGGGAGGCTCGATTCCGATCATCGCGCAGTTTCAGGAGATGGGATTGCAAGATGTCGTCGGCATGGGATATGGACTGCCTGGAGACCAGATCCACGCGCCAAATGAACATTTTGATATGAATCGCTTAAGCAAAGGAATTTTAACGGTAGCTCGAACGATTCAAAGGTTAAGGTAAGTGTATGCAAACCGAGAAGAAAACACCTATAAGCGCCAAAAGGGAACTTTCAGAAGAGCCTTGGCTTTTTTTGGCAGGGCCTGTGTTTCTCTTATGTACGCTCACGATAGCAGTTTGGCTCCACCAGCAAGAACTTCTCTACTGGCTGGCCGCTTCACTCGCCGGCATGGCCGTTTGCGTACATTATAAAATCCGCGGCTGCGTCTATACAATCCTTTTACTAACCGCTTTCGCCATCGTTAGACATGGATGGTTTTTGGATCAGCATCTATGGAATTTAGGATTGGAAGGGTCTTTGACCTGTGGTTTTGTCATTACAGCGCTCGCTGCCGACCAGCGTTTTTCTTTGCTGCAATCTCTTCACAGTCTATCCGAGGCTCAAGGATCTACGATCGGCCATCTCGAGCAAAACGTGGCCATGCTGCTTGAAGCCTCTCAGGCTCAGCAGATTTCATTGCAGGAAAAAATTGCAGAAAAACAAAAAGAGCTGGAAGAGACGCAATCGGAACTCTCTTCGATTGTGATTTTAAATGAAGTGCTTCGCAAAACTTCGGCCAGTCAATTGCAAGAATCTGCCTCTATGGCGGAAATACTTTTAGACCGCGATCGCCGCATCGGCTATTTAATGGCGGAGAGAGAAGAATTAAGCCAGCACTTGGAGCGTCTTCGCGATGAGTCTCGTTTAAACCAGGAAAATGAGCAGCTTCTCCACGAACTGAACGCGAGTCGAGTTGATCATGAGCAGATGCGATGCATGAGCGAGACGATTGCTCGTCTGACAGAGCAGTTGGAAGAAAATGGGCAGCCGGTTTCTAAGTTGAAAGAGGAAAATAGACGGCTGCTCGGCGAGTTAGAGGATAAACGCCAAGACGAAACGCGCATTCAGTCTCTCAATGAGACGATCGGCCATTTGACCCAAAAATTAGCTTCTCAAGAAGAATCGGCCTCTAATCGTTTCCGCGTGTTAACATTGGAAAAACAAAAGCTGCAAGAATCGCTTGAAGCATCGAAAGCCGATACGAAAAAATTAGAGCAGCGCATTCAAGAGCTCTCTGAGGAGTTGGCTTTATCTCTTCTTTCGGTACAAAGGTTAGAAAAGCTTCAGGTTGAAAAGGAGACTCTTCAGTGCCGTTTAGAATCTCTTGAGACAGAGCGGGCCAAATTATTGGAGGTCAATCAGGCGGATCTTAAGCAGATTCAACTGCTCAATGAATCTCTAGAAGCCCTTTCTCAGCAGCTCGCCGATCAGCAAGATCCTTCTTCCAAAGCGTTTTACGCGCTGCGCGAAGAAAAGCAAGTCTTTCAAGAGCAGCTTAAAAGCGTCAAGTCTGACAATCAAATGTTGCAAAACCGACTTCAGCAGCTCTCTGAAGAACTGGGGCAATCTCTTACGTCCTTACAAAAACTCGAGCAACTCCAAACGGAAAAGAATTTTCTTCAAGAAAGGCTTCGCTCTGCCGAGCTTGAGCTGGCGACCCTCAATAAAAAAGCGGAAACAACGTTTTCGGCGCCTCTTCCAGCTGAACTGGCCACTTCCATTGTCTCTTTGAAAAAAATTGAACAGCTCCAAACGGAAAAGAATTTCTTTCAAGAAAGGCTCCGCTCTGCCGAAACTGAACTCGCGAGACTTTCGCAAAAAATAGAAACAGCTTCCCCTGTCCCTTCTTCCCAAGAAAGGCCGGCTCTCCATGCCGAAAGAGAACTTCTCCTTACAAAACTCTCCGACACCCAATCTCAATTGGCCCAGCTAGAAGAAAGGCTTAAAAAATCTTCCCAAATAGAAACTCTCTATCAACAACTAAAAGCTCAGTTTGAAGAGAAAAACGCCGTTCTCCACGAAACGCGCGCCCAACTTTTCCGCACAGACACGGAACTTCAAAAGCTACAAATCGAAAGTCAGCAAAAACAACTCGAAGCAGACCCCCTCCCTGAAGAGGTCCGCCAAGAAATCTCCGCCCTCGAGCAGCAAATCTCCGAGCTGCATGTCGAAAATGATCAGCTTCAACAAATCATTAGCGATTTACTTAAAAAGGGCTCATAGTTGGGGCTCCGCCCCAAACCCCGTTAAGGGGCTAGCCCCTTAAAACCCCTTTTCTTTGTGAATGAATATAGATGAGTTGTCCTTTAAAAGTGGCTTCCTCGAGTCAGATTGCTTGGATTGGACCAGGCGGGAGTTTGTCTTATCGGGAGATGGATGAGCTGGCCGATAGGTGGGTTTTTACCTTGATTCGTCGGGGGGTGAAAGAGGGCTCTCGCGTCGCGTTTTTTCCGCATCCGAATCCTTTAATCATTGCTTTATTTTTTGCTATTTGGCGGCTTGGCGCTTCAGCTTGCCCTTTACATCTACGGCTGCCTTTGGAGCAGAGAGAAAAAATGCTAGAGCGGCTTCAAGCGGATCTTTTGATTTTAGAGAATGAGCGCCCGGATTTAGAGCGCAGCTTTTTTTCTAAAGTTTGTCCAACGCTTCCTGCTTTATTTTTGATGACTTCGGGCTCTACGGCTGAACCGAAAATTGCGGTATTGAGCTACCAAAATATTTGGACTAATGCAGAGACGGCAATTTCTTTTCTCGATTTGCGAGCTGGAGATCGATGGCTTTTTAATTTACCTCTGTTTCATGTCGGCGGCATTGGCGTTGTCATGCGCTGCGTTTTGGCCCGCTCTGCGATAGTAGCGAGTCTTCAAGATTCTCAGATTACCCATATCTCTTGCGTTCCTACGCAGCTTTATCGCGCAACGCCTGTGTATAAGACGCTTCGCTGCGTTCTTTTAGGCGGCGCGCCTATTCATTCTTATCCCGAAAGACTTCCTGTCATTGTAACGTATGGACTGACGGAAATGGGTTCGATGGTGTTAGCTCAACGACGTCCAACAGATGGTTATTTGGGATTTGCTCTACCCAAAAGAGAGATCAAGCTCGCAGATGATGGAGAAATTCTCGTCCGCGGGGAATGTTTATTTCAGGGCTATTGGCAAGGTGGGAAGATTGAGCCCCCCGATTGTTGGTTTGCGACAAAAGATGTAGGGCATTTTGACCCTATTCAGGGATTTCAGATTCTAGGCAGGAAGGACTGGCAGTTTATTTCTGGCGGGGAAAATATCCAGCCTGAAGAAATTGAACGCTATCTTCTAAACATCCCGGGCGTCAGGGAAGCTACTGTTATCCCTAAAAAAGATCCAGAGTTCGGAGCTCGCCCAGTGGCTTTTGTTTCAGGAGATCTGAGCTTAGAAGAGATGAGAGCCTATCTTCTGCCCCGTTTGCCCAAATATAAAATCCCTATTGCCTTGATTTTTATCGACGAGATGCCCAAAAAGGGGCTGAAAGTCGATCGGCAGGCTTTGTTTGATTGTCTATAAAATTGTTGTCTTTATTTAATAAAATCTTTAATTTTATTTGTTGTAATACAGCGGAGAATAATTATAGCTATTTGTTTTTTTATATGATGATCGTTTCTTTGGTTCCTTCTGAGGTTGTAGATGTTCAGTCTATGAGAAAACGTAAGAGGGAAGAGTCTTTATCGCAAAGGGAAGAACTAGGTGTCAGCAGTAAAAAACGGGACATTGATCATGGGAGCAGGGAAAAGACCGAAAAGTTAGCAGCATGTGTATTTTCAAAGGAGCTGACTAAAGATAGACAGGCAAAGGGCTCGATCGATGTTTCTCAAGGGGAAAAGAAACATGAAAGGACCTGTTATTTGGGCCAGATCGTATTTTCCGATCAAAGCTTCTATGAGGGAGAAATAAAAGATGGAAGGCCTGATGGATATGGAGTGCGGACCTGTCGGGATGGGTCTATCTACAAGGGACATTTCGTAAAGGGACAGCCGGAAGGTTTTGGCTCTTTAGTGGATTTTGATGGAATTGTCTACCAAGGGCAATTTCAAAATGGCTACGCACATGGCATTGGCGTAATGATCTCTCCTGATGATGCAACTTATGAGTGGCGGTTCGTGCAGGGTTTTCCTCGTGGTTTCGGGACGTTGGCTCGTCTTGACGGCTCGAATTATCAGGGAAATTTTATCAAAGAATCTTCCAGGGGCAGAAATTCTTCCTTCTACTTCATCTTCTTGGAAAAAGCTTCAAAAGGGCAACGATTCTTCTTTGCAGTGGATTTTGAAAGGACATCTTGAAGAGAAACTGCCGAAAGCGAAGATAAGGCGTCGGCAGGTGAAAGAGGATTGCAAATCTGCTTGAATGCAGAGAAATAGTTTTGTTTCTTAGTTAGTTTCTTTTGCAATAATTTATTTTATCTTTATTAAATATTTACTTTAATCTTGTATCATGTAGTGCGAAATAATGCACGGGCATTCAGATGTCTATAAGTTCTTCTTCGGTTTTATCTATTGATTCGGGCAGCAAGCGTAAGAGGGAAGATCTTTCTTTAGAAGTTGATTCTAAAGAGCTTGATTGCAAAAAACGGAGGGTAGAGTCCTCGTTTTTAGAAAATGTGGAGAGGTTGGTTGATTGCGTGTTTGTAAAACCGTCAGCTTATTGCGTTTCCGTGTATAAAATGTTAGCGGCAGGCCGATTGTTTTGCCGTTATGAAAAGTTCCGCCTTTCAGATCAAAGCGTTTATCAAGGAGAAGCAAGGGAAGGGGTTCCGCATGGCTATGGGGTGTTAACTAAGCTTAATCGATCAAGATATGAAGGGGAGTTTGTCGACGGGAAACTGCATGGGTATGGCACGTTAAAGATCTCTTATGTAGTCGACTATGAAGGTCAGTTGCAAAAGGGATGTTTTCATGGCTATGGCGTATCTAAACATTTTGATGGATCGAGCTATGAAGGGGAGTTTAGAGAAGATCTTTTTCACGGGTTTGGAGAACTGGTGTGTTTTGATGGAGAAAGGTTCCGAGGACATTTTGTTGAGGGAGTGCCGCATGGAAGGGGAATTTCCATCGATTCCAAAGGGAATCTTCTCGACGGCAACTGGGTTCAAGGTGTAATGCATGGCCAAGGAAGGTTCGTTGACTCGACAGGAAAATTTCAAGTAGAGGGCAATTGGATTAACCATCGGATCATTTCAGACATTCGCAATTTATCAGATCCATTATTTTTTGATCTTCTGTGCGGTTCGCGCAAGATCACTCCGCCCAATGGATATTGTTTGGGGATTTATCAAGATTATTTAGAGAAAAAAGGTTATTTGGAAATAGCTAATTCTTTGAAAGAAGCTCAGCGATATTCTTTTTTCAGTGAAGAAGAGGCAGAAAAAGAATCTCATGTCATCTATCATGAATTGAATCAGGGAACCCAATCGAAGTTCATTGCTTATGGATTTAGCGGTCATGACATGGGACTTAAACTGGTTCCGAGCATTTTCACTGGATTTATTTTATGTAAACTATTCAATACGGGAGAAGGCGTGGTGAAGTACCATGAAAAAGACCCTTCCGATCCTAAAAAATATAAACTCCAACTGCAAGTCAAAATCCCTAAAGAAAGTTTAACTCCAAAAGTGATTGAAACTCTTCTCTTGTCGCATGGCCGCAGTGTAAATGCCGATGAGGCTTACGGCCATCTTCGCAATCTTTGCGGCGCTGAAGTGCTTTCTTCTACTTCCGCTCCTTACAAAAAAACGCAAAAAGGCAACGACTGCTCTTTGCTATGGATAAGGGAGGTTTTAGAAGATGAGATGCCAGAACAAGGCAAATCAATACACCAAAGGCTGAAACAAGATTGCAAGGAAGCTCAAACTCTAGATGAACATGTTTGGTCCATTATGGACATGCAGCTATAGGAGCAGGAGGGTTAATTATGTCGATTTGCGAATGGATTACCAATACTACATGGATAAGTTCAGCTCTTGCTGAGGGGTTTTCCTCAGACGAAGCTGTGATGTCATCTGTTTTCCCAAAAGAGGTTCTTGTTGCAGTAGGCGTTGGCTATTTGCTCTATCAAGGAGTCAAATATATTCGCCGTCCGCCCAGGCATGTTTTGTCTAATGGGGACTGTTATGAAGGATACGCAGTTAACGGCAAGCGGGAAGGTAAAGGGAAATATACTTATTCTAACGGAAGTTGTTATGAAGGGGACTTTGTAAATGGTAAGCAGGAAGGTAAAGGGAAATATACTTATTCTAGCGGAAGTTGTTATGAAGGCGACTGGGTCAATGGTAAGCAGGAAGGTAAAGGGAAATATACTAATTCTGACGGAGCTTGTTATGAAGGCGACTGGGTAAATGGTAAGGAGGAAGGCAAAGGGAAATATACTTATTCTGACGGGGATTGTTATGAAGGCGACTGGGTAAATGGTAAGGAGGAAGGCAAAGGGAAATATACTTATTCTGACGGAGCTTGTTATGAAGGCGACTGGGTAAATGGTAAGATGCAAGGCAAAGGGAAATATACTAGTTCTGACGGAGCTTGTTTTGAGGGCATGTGGCTGAATGGCGAAATGGTCAGTAGTGGCATTGATCATTTAGGCGATGATTTATTTTTTGATCTTTTATGTGGATTTCATCAGAGCGCTCCGCCCAATGGATATTGCTTAGGAGTTGTTTTAGATTATCTGCAAAAAAATGGTTATGAAGAAATGGCAGCTTCTTTGAGGGAGGCTCGGCGGTATTCAATCATGAATCCAGAGGAAATTGAAAGAGAATCTCATGTTATTTGTAGAGAATTAAAACATGAAAGGAAGTCTAAGCTCATTTGTTATGGATATCATAAACACGCAATGCTGCTCAATCTTGTCCCAGACGTCGTTTCTGGATTTATTATATGCGAGATATTCAATTCAGGAGAAGGGTTGGGGAAGTATCATGAAAAAAAATGGGATTATAGTAAAGAAAAACCGAGAATGAAATATAAAACGATTTTACAAGTCAAAGTTCCTGTAGAAAGATTTACGCCGCAGCTTATTCAAATCTTTTTGTCTTCCGGAGATATAGAGGATGAAAATGAGGCCTATGGCCATATTTTGAATCTTCCTGGCGCTGAAGTTCTTCCTTCTAGTTCATCTTCTTGGCAAACGGAGCAAAAAGGCAACGATTGTTCTCTGCAGTGTTTCATCAAAGGTTTGTTTGAGCACAAGATGCCAGAACCTGAAAGGCTGCGCCGGCAGATGAAAGAAGATTGCAGACAGGCTCATATAGAAAAAAAACAGCTTTCTTTCTTCATGGACAGGCAGCTATCGGAGCAGGAGGGGTAACTATGTCGATTTGCGAATGGATTACCAATACTACATGGATCAGTTCAGCTTTTGCTGAGGGGGTTTCCTTACAAGAAGCAGTGATGTCATCTGTTTTCCCAAAAGAGGTTCTTGCCGCAGTAGGTGTTGGCTATTTGCTCTATCAAGGAGTCAAATATATTCGCCGTCCGCCCAGGCATGTTTTGCCTAATGGGGACTGTTATGAAGGATACTTAGTTAACGGCCTGCCGGAAGGCAAAGGGAAATATACTTATTCTAGAGGAAGTTGTTATGAAGGGGACTTTGTAAATGGTAAGAAGGAAGGCAAAGGTAAATATACTTATTCTGACGGAGATTGTTATGAAGGGAACTTTGTAAATGATAAAATGCAAGGCAAAGGTAAATATACTTATTTTAGCGGAAGTTGTTATGAAGGGGACTTTGTAAATGGTAAGAAGGAAGGCAAAGGTAAATATACTTATTTTAGCGGAAGTTGTTATGAAGGTGACTGGGTAAATGATAAAATGCAAGGCAAAGGGAAATATACTTATTCTGACGGAGATTGTTATGAAGGTGACTGGGTAAATGGTAAGATGCAAGGCAAAGGTAAATATACTTATTCTGACGGAGCCTGTTATGAAGGAGACTTTGTAAATGATAAGAAGGAAGGCAAAGGGAAATATACTTATTCTGACGAAGGTTGTTTTGAGGGCATGTGGCTGAATGATGAAATGGTTAGTAGTGGCATTGATCATTTAGGTGATGATTTATTTTTTGATCTTTTATGTGGATCTCATCAGAGCGCTCCGCCCAATGGATATTGCTTAGGAGTTGTTTTAGATTATCTGCAAAAAAATGGTTACGAAGAAATGGCAGCTTCTTTGAGGGAGGCTCGGCGGTATTCAATCATGAATCCAGAAGAAATTGAAAGAGAATCTCATGTTTTTTTTAGAGAGTTAACACATGAAAGGAAGTCTAAGCTCATTTGTTACGGATCTCAAAACCATGCCATGATGCTCAATCTTGTTCCGAACGTGGATCCTGGATTTATTATATGCGAGATATTCAATTCTGGAGCAGGTTTGGAGAAATACCATGAAAAAAAATGGGATTATAGTAAAGAAAAGCCGAGAAGGAAATATAAAACGCTTTTACAGGTCAAAGTTCCTGTAGAAAGATGGACGCCAGAGCTTATTCAAATCTTTTTGTCTCCAGGAGATATAGAAGATGAAAATAAGGCCTACGGCCATATCTTAAACTTTCCTGGAGCTGAAATTCTTTCCTCCAGTTCATCTTCTTGGCAAACGGCGCAAAAAGGGCCGGATTGTTCTCTGCAGTGTTTTATCAAAGGTTTGTTTGAGCATAAGATGCCAGAACCTGAAAGGCTGCGCCGGCAGATGAAAAAAGATTGCAGACAGGCTCATATAGAAAAAGAGCAGTTTTCTATCCTAATGGACATGCAGTTATGGGAGAGGGAGGAGTATACCGAAGAAAGCTGAAGAATCGACTTATAGGCGGGAGATCGCTGCCAAAAATCGATTGTCGTAAAGGGGGGTAGTATTGAGGCAATACCCCCCCTTTACGACAATCGATTTTTGGCGCTTTGAACCAGCCTATAAGTCGATTCTTCAGTTTTCTTCGGTATAACTCTGTTGATTTATGCTGCGCGTTCACGTAATGCTGTCAACTTAAGAGCTCCGCCCTTAGACCTGCCAAAGGGTTGACGCCCTATGAACTCCCTTTTATTTTTTCCTGCGAACGCAGGAAAAAAAGAACAAGGGGGGTCCAAGGGGACTCGTCCCCTTGGCGGGTCTAAGGGCGGAGCTCTTAAGTTGATAGCACTGCGCGTTTACGAAGAGGGCGCGAGCAAAGGCGTAGCGCACGTTTCTTTGTATTGTAAGACTTCTTTGTCCGCTTCGACGACCCAAGGGCCGCCGAGGGCTTGGTAGATTTGGATGAAGGAGACAAAACTATTACCTTTGGTCTCTTCGTAGTCGAGCTGGGCTTGGAAGTATTGCCTTTCGGCGTCAAGGAAGGTGAGGTAGTCGATCTCCCCTTCTTGGTAGCGAAGATCGGAGAGGTGGAGATAACTTTTATCAGCTTCCATGCGCAGTCTTTGCGTTTCTACCATCTCAAGATAGTATTTGTGCGAGGTTAGAGCGTTGTTCACCTCTTGGAAGGCTTTTAAAACTGTTTGCAGATAATTGTGCAGCAGTTCGCATTTGACGGCGTAGGCGAGTTCTACTTGGCCCGTCAAGCGGCCGCCTGTGAAAATTTCTTGGATGATGCTTGTCCCATATTGAAAAAGATTGGACGGACCTGAGAGTAGAGGCGAGAGCCATGAACTTTGCGTTCCCACGGCGCCGAGGAGATTGATTTGAGGGAAAAATTGGGCCCAGGCGACGCCGATCTGGGCGTTGGCGGCTTTGAGCTGCTCTTCAGCGGCTTGCACATCGGGACGCTGGCAGACGATATAAGCGGGGGTGCACTCTGGAACGGAGGGGGGCATGGGAAGTTCATTGATGCCAAGGCCGCGGGGGATGTCTTGAGAGGCTTGGCCTAGTAGAACGCTCAGGAGGTTTTCAGCTTCTGCGATGGCGATTTCAAACCGTTCGACTTGCACTTTAGCGATCTCGGCCTCTGCGATGGCTTGTTCTACCTCGAGCAGCGAAGTGAGGCCGAGTTCATGGCGTACTTTCGCTAGATAATAGGCCTCTTGTCTTGTTTTCAGTGTATCTTTAGAGACGATGAGCTGCTCATCGAATTGCCTGAGCTGAACGTATGTTGCGGCAACTGAGCTGACAATGGCGAGCACGACCGTTTGTCTGGCATCGATTGAGGCGAGCCATTGATGATAGGCGGCCTCGGCCCCGCTTCGGATTTCTGCCCAAAGGTCGACAAAGTAAGAGGCTTGTAAAAAAGCTCCAAACGTATTGAAAATGGGATTCGGAACGGCCGATGGCGTCAGCATGGCATTAGAGACTTTTTGCCGGTTGCCCACGCCGCCGGCTTGCAATTGCGGATAGAGAAGCGAACTGGCGATTTTCCATTGAGCCCGAAATTGATCAACCCGAGCAATTGCGGTTAAAATGTCTTGGTTTGAGGTTAGAGCTTTCGTGATGAGATCATTGAGAACAGGATCATTAAACTGCTTCCACCAAGCGATCTCGACGGCGTTTTGCGTGGGCAGCGGAGTGCGCCAATCGTCGAAAGATTCAAGACACGGCCTTTCATAGCGAGGATAGAGAGTGCAAGAGGAGAGAAGAAGAAAAACCCAGATGTTTCTCATCGCTTCTTTTCTCGATAAAGGAGTTTAAAAAAAAGAGGGACGAAAAAAAGAGCGAGCGTTGTAGCGGCAATCATCCCGCCCAGCACCCCGACTCCCACAGAATGGCGGCTCGCGGCGCCCGCTCCGCTGCTAAAGACGAGAGGGAGCACGCCGAAGATGAAGGTGAGCGAGGTCATGATGATCGCGCGAAAACGGAGCCTTGCGCCTTCCAGTGCAGCTTCTGCAATGGATTTTCCCTGTTGATGATGGATGATGGCGAATTCAACGATCAAAATGGCGTTTTTGGCAGACAAAGCAATCAGCGTGACAAGACCGATTTGAAAAT
The DNA here is from genome assembly GCA_021780355.1 of bacterium. Taxonomy (GTDB): domain Bacteria; phylum Chlamydiota; class Chlamydiia; order Chlamydiales; family SM23-39; genus SZAS-17. The sequence goes on from JAJXYX010000067.1 coordinate 29,777, forward strand.
AGATGTCGCTGGGCATGTGGCTGATGACAATCGCGCAAAAGGCGCCAAATGCGCCGAAGGGGACGACCATGAGAATGGCAAGAGGAGCCGACCACTTTTCATAAAGAGCTGCTAGAATCAAAAAGACCATGAGAAGAGCCGCTAAAAGAACGCTCGATGAGGTGCCTCCGGTAGCAATTTCTTGATACGCCTCTCCGCTCCAGCCATAGGCCATATCGGGAGAAAGGGTGGATTTGGCGAGCTCTTCCATGGCGATGATCGCTTCGCCAGACGTATATCCTGGCGTAGCGCCTCCTAAAATTTCAGCCGAGGGGAAATCATTGAAGCGGCTGACTAGGTTAGGCCCTTTGTCATAGCGTACAGTCAGAAGAGATTTTAATGGCACCATCTCTCCGAACTGCGAACGAACATACATGTCGCCTAGATTGTCGAGGTTCATCCGAGAGTCGGGCTGAGCTTGTACGATTACTTGATAGACCCGTCCATATTGGTTGAAATTATTGACGTACACAGAGCCAACGAGCGTTTGCAGCACTAAAAATACGTCGGTGATCGAAACTCCGAGCATGCGGGCTTTGTAGCGGTCAAGGTCGATGAAAAACTGCAGATTATCAAACTGCGCTGTCGTTTTGAGAGCAGAAAGGGCAGGATAGGCTTTAGCGCCTTCCGTCAGATCATTGATGGCTTGCCTTAAATCTTCAGCGCCTCCGTCTCCTCGGTTTTCGAGCCAAAATTCAAAACCTCCCACGGTGCCCAAACCTTGGATGGAAGGGGGATTTTTGACGATCACTTGGGCATCTTGGATCGATGCGTAAAATTGTTTGTTCAGATCTTGGATGATCGCTCTTGCCTGTAAGTTTTTGGCTTTTCTTTCCTCCCAAGGTTTGAGGATGATGAAATTGGTGCCGAAATTCGTCCGGTTTAAGCTCTCTAATATACTAAATCCTGTGAGCGATACGACATGTTGTACGCCTGGATGGCTTCTCGCGATCTCTTCGATTTTTCGGTCGACCTGAATCGTCCGGTCCAAGCTGGCTCCATCGGGAAGAGAGGCGAGAGCGATGATATAGCCTTGATCTTCGTTCGGGACAAAAGCAGTCGGCGTATTGATAAAGAGATAGATCAAAGCCGCCAAAAGAGCTGCAAAGAGGCTCATGCCTAAAAAAGAGCGCTTGAGTAGCGCCGCAGTCATTTTGACATACCCTTGCGTAATCTTTTCAAATCCTTGGTTAAACCGATCGGCCCAGCGGGAAGATGTTTCGTGCGGGTGTAAAATTAAGGCCGCCATAGCGGGGCTTAAAGAGAGGGCCACAACACCGGAAAAACAGACTGAAATAGCGATTGTCATGGCGAATTGCCGATAAAGTTGGCCTGCGATCCCTCCTAAAAAGGCCACAGGGATAAAGACCGCGCAGAGAACAAAGACGATCGCAATGATCGGGCCGGTGACTTCATCCATCGCTTTGTAGGCGGCCTCTTTGGGAGAGAGGTTTTCTTCTCTCATATTTCGCTCGACATTTTCTACAACGACAATGGCGTCGTCGACGACAATACCGATGGCTAGCACGATGCCGAATAGGGTGAGCGTGTTGATCGAATAGCCGAGAACATACATGCCTGCAAAGGTTCCAATAATGGAAACGAGAAGGGCTAAGATGGGGATCAGCGTAGCTCGCCATTTTTGCAAAAAGACAAAGACAATCAAAATCACGAGCAGGGCCGCCTCAAGCATGGTCCGGATCACTTCAGAAATCGATGTTTTAATAAAGAGGGTAGAATCGTAAGGAATGGTGTAGCTAAGCCCTTCAGGAAACCTTTGAGAGAGTTTTGCCATCGCGTTTTTGACCGATTCGGCCACTTGCAAGGCGTTGGCCCCATATTCTTGATAGATAGCTAATAAAATGGTCGATTGGCCGTCGAGCTCGCCGCTGACTGTATAGTCTTGAGCTCCTAGCGTCACGTCGGCCACATCTTTTAACAGCACCATCGAGCCATTGAGATTGGCGCGGAGAATGATCTGTTCAAATTGTTCGACTGTGGACAGTCTTCCTTGCGTAGAAAACGGGATCGTGAGCGGCACTGGATGGGTTGTTGGCTCTTGGCCGAGCTGTCCAAGCCCGAAGTCGGCGTTTTGCTCTTTGACTGCATCAATGATATCGACGGAAGAGATGCCCATTTGCGCCATGAGGTCGGGTTTGAGCCAAATGCGCATCGAGTAGTTTCTCTGGCCGATGATGGAAATATCGCTGATGCCGGGAAGAAGGTCTAATTCATTGACGACATTGATGTTGGCGTAATTGCTCACAAAGGTTTCATCATAGCGTCCATTCGGCGATTGCACGGCGACGATGATTAAAATGTTCGGCGTTTGTTTTTTGATGGAAACGCCTTGATGCTGAACAGATTCTGGAAGCTTTGATTGCGCTTGGTTGATTTGGTTTTGGACGTTGACCTGAGCCATATCCCCATCGGTGCCGATGCCGAAATAGATGTCGAGGGTCATGGCTCCAGTGGATGAATTTTGCGAGTACATGTAGATCATGTCCTGCACGCCTAAAATTTGCTGCTCAAGCGGCGAGGCGACGTCATTGGCCATCGTCTCTGCATTGGCGCCATTGTAGGTAGCGCTGACCCTGATCAAGGGCGGGGTGATATTGGGAAACTGTTCAACGGGCAAGCTGTGCATAGCTGCAAGGCCTGCAAAGGTGATTAAAAGAGAAATAACGCTTGCGAAAATGGGGTGGTCGATAAAAAAGCGGGAAATCATGGGCTGCTTCTCGGCGCTGGGACCAGATGCTGGATGGTGACGGGAGAATGGTTTTCTACTTTGTTAACGCCCTCCACGATCACGATATCTCCAGAGGCGAGGCCGTCTTCGATGATCCAGTTATTTTGATACCAATCTCCAGCTGTCACGGGGCGCACGATGGCTTTTCCTCCTTGAATGACATACACAAAGATCCCTTGCTGTCCTTGCTGCACAGCGGCCTGTGGGACTAAAATGGCATTCGGCCTTGTGGCGCCCTTCACAATCACCCGCACGAATTGTCCTGGATAAATCTGCAGTTTGGGGTTAGGTAAAATGGCTCGGACCAGCATTGTTCCCGTACTTTGTTGAAGAGCGGGATTGGCAAAATCGATGTAGCCTTCTGCAGGAATAACCGTTCCGTCGGATAAAATAGCCTCGACTTGGAAATTCATGTTTTTAGGCCAGTCAAGTTTTTTGGCTTGGACATCTTTTTTGATCTTTAAAATATCGCTCTCGGAAACAGAAAAGTTCACCCAGATCGGATCTACGACATACAGCGTGGTGAGGAGATTGTCTGAACCTGGGGCAATCAAAGCTCCCTCTCGGTATTTTGCCTGCCCGGAAAGCCCCGTGACAGGAGACGAGATTGAGGCGAACCCTAAATTAAGATCCATTTTATAAAGGTCAGCTTCAGCTGTTTGAACGTTTGCGCTGGCGGCCAGTTCATTGGCGAGAGCATCGTCTAAATCCTTTTGGCTTACAGCATTTTGCTTATAAAGCGGGATCATCCGATTTTTGATCTGCTGGGCATTCCAAAGGACGGCTTTTTGCCTTTCCAAAGTTCCTTTCGCGCTGTCGACGGCCGCGATAAAGGGTCTTTGATCGAGGACGAACATCAAATCGCCCTTTTGGACCATTGAGCCCTCTTTGTAATGGATCGATTCCAAATACCCTTCGACTCTGGCCCTTAATTCCACAATATGAGAGCTTTGTCCGACCCCAATGTACTCAAAATCAGCAGGAATTGTCATCGCTTCAACCCGCATGGCGGAAACAGGAGCTGGCCCCAGATCTTTTTTGATAGGCTTGCTGCAGCCCAAAAGTCCCAGAGCTGAAGCGATGAGCGTTACATACAAAGCGCGCATGCGGTAGTTCCTTATTCAATCACCGCATAGCACCTGAGAGAGATATTGTCAAACGCCGATTGGAGTTATTTTTTTTTGACAGGACATGAACTTTTGCCCAAGATTTGGTACAAAATACACCAACTCATGAACGATTCAAAAAAGACGAATAAAGAGGAAGCGAAAAGGATCCAGCTGGATTTCCAGTAAGCAAGGGCGAGAAGCAGCAGTGCGATCAAGAAACGAAAAACACGATCTGCTGTTCCAATATTCTTAGAAAATTTCATGTGCGTACCTTTGTTTTGCAATTAAAATATTAACATATTATGCATGTCGGAGAAAGCTCTTTGATCGTCTTGAATTTTTTAAGACAAAGCTTTATACTCCAAAAGACTCTACCGAAATGAACTCAATTGCAATGAAGGGATGAATATGAATGATAACCACGTCAAGCTAAGCGTCTACGGCATCTTGGTCGACAAGCATAACAGAATTTTGTTGCAAAAACGGGCCAATACTTCCTATGCAAACGGCTGGTGGTCTTTTCCTGGAGGACATGTTGAGCAGGGAGAGTCTTTGAGTGCTGCCTTGCTTAGAGAGCTATCAGAAGAATTAGGCGTCACGGCAGATCCCGAAGCGTGCCACTTTTCTCTTACATTAATCCGTAAGCCGCAGCAGACTAAAAGATACGTTAATTTCTTCTACGTGATTAAGCAATGGCAAGGGCAGCCCGCCATCGCAGATAACAAAGCATCCGAGCTTAATTTTCTTTCTCCCTCCGAACTCCCCGATCCCATTTTGCCTTATATCAAAGAGGCTCTCAGTTTAATTGATCAAGGGATTCAGTTTTATGAATCTGAGCATTAGTCCTGTTTTTTTAAGCATCAAAAATTTTTGATCTGAAATTCTTCTACAAAATCAGATGAATCAGCGCTTGAAGAGGCTAGGGTTAATGCTAGATGGTCATAAAAAGAAAGGCAGTCTTCCAGAGGGCCGCTTGCATCAAAGACAATGGCAGGAAACGCGTCAAGGGCTTTTTCATAGTAAGATTCGATGGTATTTCTGTGGTGGCGTAATCGTTTGAGGGTGACGGCTTCCGTATCATTCATTCTTGCCTGGACAAGCTGGCCGCATAAATCGCAATGGCTGCCATCAATAGGCTGCGCCCAAAGCTTGTGGTATACGTGCCCGCAGTTTGTGCATACAGATCTGTAAGCAATTCTTTCTAAACATGTTGCATCTGTTGCTGTCAAATGAAGGATGAACGTTCTCGGCATGAAGCAGAGCGTTTTGAAAAGATTTTGCATGAACGGCACATCATCTGCGTTGCGGGCAAATCCATCTAAAATTAAGGGCTCCTGTTCTGTTTTAATATCTAGAACGCTTTGTGCGAGTAGAAAATGGACAATGCTGGGATCGATAAAATCTCCCCTTTTTATCGTTTCTTCAATCTGGCAGCCTAATTCTGTTTGCATGGCAACTTCTTTCCTTAAAAGATCTCCGATGCTTACATGTTGATAGTCGTAGCGTTCTTTCAAGTATTGAGAGCAAGTTCCCTTTCCCGAGCCCGGGGGACCGATGAGAATAATGATAGGAGTTAGAGCAGAGAGAGAGGATGCAAAAAAACAGAAAAAGAGTTTACTGAGATTCATGAGGAATTTCCTCTGTGTTTTTTTCAATGAGTGTATTTCGATCGTACTGCAGAAAAATTTTTAAGCGATCATAGCCTGTTGTTTGATACTTTTCAAATGTTTTGATGACATAAGAAACAGTTTTTTCTAAATAATCTTGGCCATCTGATTGTTCAATCACGATGTGGGCTTTATCGAGGGCAGAATCTACAAACGTTTTTTGAAGGGGAAGCGCTATGGAAAAGAAAAATTTTTTGCTCATCTCCAAGGAGTACCCTCTTTCCGTCATATCCCTCTCAATCCGTCGTTTATATTGGAGTTCTTCTGGAATATGAAGAAAAATTCTTAAGCCTGGAATCGAGTCGAGCTGCTTTTGTCCTGCATGAATCCCTTCTATGATCACAATGGGTTTCCAATCCATTTGTTTAAAACTAGTGGGCATCCAACAAAAAAAATCGTAGACAGGTACGTCGATCTTCTGGCCTTTTTGCAGTCGGTCAAGGTCTTGCAATAGCAAAGGCCAATTGATCATGGTAGGGTGATCGAAATTAGGAACGCCATCGATAAAATACCGTTTTGGCTGGACTCTTTTATCTAAATAATCATCGAGGCTAAGATAACACGTTCGAGTCTCTCCAAGTCCCTGGCTTAATTTTTTTGCAAAGGTTGTCTTGCCAGAAGCAGATCCTCCTGTAATAAAAATAAAATGAGTTTCCCCATAGAGACAAGAGGAGAGAAGGGAGAGAAAAAAACAGAACAAGCGAAAAGTTATGTTGTGATCCAAGAATAAATTTCCATGGGTGAATCGCATAAATGTAAAGCTCCTGCTTGTTGTAATTCATTTTGGCTTCCATAGCCATAAGTTACGCCGAGCGGATCGATTTGATTTTGCAAGGCAGCTTCTATGTCGAATCGGCGATCTCCGATCATCAAAGAGGGTTTTTTTAGAGAGCTGTTTTCTATGATGTATTCAAGAAGTTTTGCTTTATCAGAGCGGGTCCCATCGAGCTCGGCTCCGTAGATTTTTTCAAAATAAGAAGAAAGATGAAAGGCTTTGAGGATTTTTACGGCAAAAACTTCGGGTTTTGCAGTAGCGACAAAAAGACGATATCCATCTTTTTTCAGCTGCGACAGCATTTGTTCAATGTCAGGATAGACAAAATGTTCATACATCCCTTGTTCTGCGTACCGTTTGCGATAATGGGCTAGCGCCGTTTCGAGATCAGCTTCGGAGGGGGAAGGAAGTAGTTTTCGAAAACTTTCTTTAAGAGAGGGGCCGATGCACCAGCTTAAATGATCTGATGAAGGGGCATCGACTCCCATATTCGCAAGGGCAAACTGGATGCATTTGGTGATCCCTTCTTTAGGATCGATCAATGTGCCATCTAAATCGAAAAGAATTTCTCGATAGATTTTACTCATGTTAAGCAGGTCCTTATAAATATTTATAAAAAAAATTCAAAGAGCTTTTCGCTAGCTTTCACATCAGCCTCTTCAGCCATGTGCACGCACATTGTCTTCGTCGTCTGCTGCAAAATCTCATCGAAAATCTCCTTGAATTTTTTTTATAAATATTTACGAGGACCTACTTATGTCCGATCGATCTCCTGCAGGATCAGCTCTAGTTGATTTTTAACTGTAGCATAATCAACGTTTGGAGAAGGGTTGTCAAATGTTTTATTTCTGTGGATCGGCTGAAGAGTAAAAAGATTTTTCCTGTCTGTGATGGAAGTAAGCACTAATGTGATGAGAGATCCGACCTCTTTTAGATTGATTGTAATCTGATGAGGGAACTGAGTGCTTAAAAAGTATGCTTTTCCTTGCTTTTCGATTTGGCTGGTTTTTCTTTCTGCTCGAACATATCGATTCCATTCAGGCTGGAATTTTCCGGAAGTCTCATCTCTTTTGGGGATTTTATATAATCCTAAATAATGTTCGGGCAGAGGAAAGGGCTTGCCTTCTTGATAGGCCTGTTTGGCTTTTTCAATTTCCGCCAGTTCAGATGCATTGATATCATGCACTTCGAAGGTTTCATGTAGATAAGAACCAGAGAGAAGGAAAGAAGCGTAATCCCAAGCATGGGAATGAATAGGGGTTTGCGCTTCTAGATGATCCTTATTCCAAAAATGAATCCTTAATTTTACGCAATTAGACAAACGGCAGATCCCTAGTTTAAAAAATTTGTTGGGATGGAAGTAGGAACTTTTCACAATGGACTCGGGGATCCCATGTTCTAGCAGATGAGTAAGGAAACTTCGAACTCCATCGATGCCGATGCCCTGAAGCGCTTTTATGTAATTTTCGCCTCTCGTTTCCTCTGGATCGCTGCCGAGCACGTTGAGCAGGTAGTTTTGTATTCCATCTAAAGTTAAATCATCAAGTTTTTTCATAAATTTGTTTACTCTTTCATTAATCGTTGAACCGCTTCTCTAGGTTGGTCTGCCTCATAAATTGCCCTTCCGATAATGGAGTAGTTTCCACCAGCCTTGAGCACGCTTTGATAAGAGCCCCCCTGATATCCGACGCCGCAGCAGACGAGGGTCGCTTGGTCTCCGACCAGAGCTCTGATTTGCGCCACTTTATCTGGCCGGTTGCCGGGAGCTTGAACTCCGTAGACGCCAGTAAAAGCAGCCAGTTTAGCCAAATCTGTCGAGATGGGGCTTGTAAAGATGAGCCCGCCTGGATTGGTAAGCTCAATTTGCATGATGATGCCGAGTTCGTCTTTTGCCGCTCGAAGGCAGCTTTCAATGCCATCGGGGCCGATGATGCCGTGGACCATGATCGCATTGGCTCCTTGATCTTTGACAATTTCGATGATTTTCTCATTTGTATGAGGAACATCGGCTACTTTGAAATCAGCAAATATGGGCTTGTTGTATCTGTTTTTAAATTTTCCAATGCAGCCAACCCCTTCTTTTAAAGCTAAAAAGCCAGACAATTTGATCACATCGATGTCTTCGTAAATTTCATCTACTATGCGGAAATTCTCTTCAGAGGTAGGAAGGTCAGCTGCAAAAATAATGCCCGTTTTCCAAGTTCCGAAATGATTTTTCATGATGTTTGTTTCCTGATTTGATTTTTTATTTCCTCGATGATTTGAGATAAATTTTCTTCTGAAGAAACTTCAGAAATGCTGAAATTTCCATCAGAGTGTAAGAGAAAAAGACAGTCTTGGCGTTTGCAAACAAAGACGACAGGATTGCCCAGAGAAAAGATCCGAAATCTTAAATTTGTTAAGATCGACACGAAATCAGAGAGGGGAACTTCTTTTTCTTCGATTTTCCCTCCCATTTGCACTTTTCCTTGATAGTCGGAGCAAGGAATAATGTCATAAAGCTGCATTGGAAAATACCTCTTTTGCAATGATGCTAAACTCTCGAAGAGCGCTTAGAGCTTTTTCTATATGTTCAGAAGTTGAATCCCAGCCAAAACTAAATCTTAAGGTTCCTGATTCCTCTAGTTTGAGCTGTTGATGGTGCAAAGGAGAGCAGTGGACTCCTCCGCGAACAAAGATCTTTTGTGTTTTTAAAAAGGATGCCCAATGCAGTTCAGGAGAACCGTAAGCAGGTTTTAAGGCAATGATAGCCAGTCTGTTTTCTTCATCGCCTTTTCCGATGATTTGCAATCCTTCTATGTGCCGAACCCCTTCTAAAAATTGAGAGACTAAGAGACTTTCTTTCTTTTGATGTTCTTTCGTAGTGTCATGAGCAAATGCTAAAGAATCGACTAAAGCCTGAATGGCCGGAAGATTCATGGTTCCCACTTCAGCGAAATAGTCGTGTTGATTGAGCGTCTCTTCGACCATGGAATTGACTCCCGTTCCGCCCAAAATAATCGGCTCGAGGTGTTTTTTGGCCACTAAAACGGCGGCTCCAGGGACGGAATGCAAATGCTTATGGGAAGGAAAAACGAGAAAATCTGCCTGATGCAGGCTCGATAGGTTTAAAGCTCCTGCAGATTGACTTGCATCGATTAAAATAGCAGTAGTAGGAGAGTGCAGGCGGATCAAATCCATGATCTCTTCGACAGGATAAATCGATCCATTCACATTGCTTGCATGAGTTAAGCAAAAGAGCTTTGGAGAGTGAGCTAGCGCTTCGAAAAGGCGCGATTTGATGAATTGGTCTTCTTCATCATAAAGAGAAGCTAAAAGGCAGCGGCATGAATGTTTAAGAGAAAGCCAGGGTCTGACGACGGCATTATGGGATCGATTATCAATGGCCAGGCAAGAATCTTTTTTGATAAATCCTTTGATGACTTGGTTGAGTCCTACTGTTGCGCTATGGGTAAAATACACAGAGCTCGCTGAAATGTTTAGTAAAGCGGCTGCCCGTTTTCTCATTTCTTGTAGCAAAGTATCCGATCCATTTTGCCTGATGCCGCTAGGCGGAGCGCATAGGCTTTTATAAAAGGAATCGAGGGCGATTTTCGATTTGGGAAAAGAGGTTGCTGCGTAATTTAAATAGACAATGTCCTGTTGATGATCGATTTCATTCATAAAAAAGCAAGGTTCCTGACCCACAGCGAACGACTCTAAAAAATATGTCGGGTTCGTAGTATTTCATAAATCGCTTGTTTTAAACAATGTATCATTTTTTTTTGAATTTTTTGAGGGCTAGTATCTGAAATCTTGACTCCCCTTTTTTTCCATGTTACGATCTCTTGTTTCTGCAACAATTTGAGGTGAAGTGATGACATTTCCATGGCAGCCGGCTGGGGAGTATACAGACATTACGTATCATAAGATGGAAGGGATCGCTAAAATTACGATCAATCGTCCAGAGAGGCGCAATGCATTCCGTCCCTTGACCGTTGATGAAATGAGTCATGCTTTGCAAGACGCGCGGCATGATCCGAGCATTGGCTGCGTCATTTTGACGGGAGCTGGAAAAGAGGCTTTTTGTTCGGGAGGAGATCAGAAAATCCGAGGCGATGCCGGTTATGCAGATCAGCAAGGCGCTCATCGATTGAATGTGCTTGATTTTCAAAGACAAATCCGAACATGTCCAAAACCGGTGATTGCCATGGTTGCTGGCTACGCGATCGGCGGCGGCCATGTTTTACATGTGATGTGTGATTTAAGTATTGCCGCAGATAACGCGATCTTCGGGCAGACAGGACCTAAAGTAGGCTCTTTCGATGGGGGATTCGGCTCTAGTTTTTTAGCTCGCATAGTTGGACAAAAAAAAGCGCGGGAAATATGGTTTCTTTGCCGTCAGTATAAAGCTCAAGAGGCGCTCGATATGGGGCTCGTCAATTGCGTGGTTCCCTACGAGAAGCTCGAAGAGACGACAGTACAATGGTGCCGTGAAATCCTCGCTCATTCGCCGATGGCTCTTCGCTGCTTAAAAGCAGGGCTCAATGCTGATTGCGATGGACAGTCAGGCCTGCAAGAACTTGCGGGTAATGCGACGATGCTCTTTTACATGACGGAAGAGGGGCAGGAAGGACGCAATGCATTTAATGAAAAACGGAGACCCGACTATGCCCGCTTCCCCAAACGCCCTTAAAGCCTGGCTATTGGCATCCCGTCCTAAAACGCTGATCGCTTCGATCAGCCCTGTTTTGATTGCGTCGAGCCTGGCTTCCTCTTTTCGTTTAGATTTGCTTTTATTATGTCTGGCTTTTTCTATTTGCATCCAAATAGGGGCTAATTTTGCCAATGACTATTTCGATTGCATCAAAGGGACCGACACAGCTGATCGTATTGGCCCTGCGAGAGCTGCTCAATCGGGCTGGATTGCTTTGCCTGCGTTGAAAAGAGGCATGGCGTTGATGTTCATCCTCGCAGCTCTCATCAGCTTGCCTCTTCTTGCTCGAGGAGGGGCTTGGGGCTTTTCGATTGTTGGGCTCTCCATTCTTTTTGCTATTTGGTATACCGCAGGTTCCCGCCCTCTCGGCTATCTGGGGCTAGGAGAGATTCTTGTGCTCTTGTTTTATGGCCCTGTCGCGACCTTAAGCACCTATTATATTTTGACGTTGCAAGGAGATTGGCTCGTTTTTTTCGCCTCGCTGCCTCCAGGTCTGCTCTCTTGTTCAATTTTAATCGCGAATAATCTTCGGGATGAATCGACCGATCGGGCCGCTCATAAACAAACGCTTGTCGTCCGCCTTGGTCAAACTTTCGGCCGCTTGGAATATGTAGCAACGGTGCTTTTCGCTATTTTTCTTCCCGTTTGTTTAGCTTTCATTGATTTGGCGCCTGCAAGCTGGGCTTTCATGGCTCTTCTTTTCCCCTTATCCTATCCCGCTTTACAAAGAGCCTGGAGAGCTCAAACACCTCAAGAGTTTATCCCCTTATTGCCTGCAAGCGCGCAGCTTCTCGCTCTTTATACGGTGTGTTTTTTATTTGTTTAGCTAATCCATTCCACAACAAGAGAGGAGTCCCAGGGTTGTTGGAAAATGGAGGTCAACTCCTCTACAGACTGGGCTTTAAGGTAGGGAAGTTTAAACATCTTGGCCGCATGGGAAAATTGCCAAGAGTGGGGATTGGTCCAAAACTTTTCAAAATGTTCTGTGGCCTTTGCAATGGGAAGGCGGGAAAAGATTTTACCTCCAAAGTTATTGGAAATCACGAGCATGACGGGATGTTTGGTGTGCTGCAGCAAAGGTAAAGAATTGAGATCATATAAAGCGGCTTGATCGCCGATCCAGGCGATTAAAGGGCCTTGAAGTCCTTCTGTCAATCCGGCAGCTGTTGCAATGTTGCCGTCGATGCCAGAAAGACCTCGGTTTGAAAAAATTCTGCCTTGCATCGATTTGCAAGCAGGAAAGAAAAAATGGTCTGCGTTTCGAATCGGCATACTGCTGCCTAAATAGAGCGACCAGTTCGGTTGAAAGCAGGCAGCTAGCTCTTGGAAAGCAAGCGGCTCTGGATCAGAGGAAAAAGTTTGTTCGGATTGCATCTCTATGTGAGCGGCCCTATCTTGCTCTTTCCAAAAAGCCAGCCAAGTTTCGGGCGCAGCTTCTGCGTGCACGGAGGCGCAAAAAGCGGGAATATCGGCCAATATCCGCTTTGTTACAGAGCGGGAAGGATCTTGAAGTTCTTTCCAAGGGCTTACATGGATATGATGAGCTTTGGCTTTCCAGCTAAGGATGGATTTAGCTGTAATCCTTTCTCCAAAATGAATGAGTGTTTCAGCCGCTGGTGGGTTTTTTCCTAAAAGTCTATCGAAATGGACAATTTGCTCTTCGGTCATCTGGAGTCTGGCTTGAGATAAAATGTCGGCAAATACAGGCCAGCGCAGCTTATGCGCCAATTCTAAAATAGGAGTTAGATCGGTTTCTTTCGGAAGCTTGCCGATGACGATGGCTCCCAACCCAGATACGTTTGTCGATTCCGAGGGGATTTTGTTAGATAAGATAGCTTCAATAGGCCGCCCCTCAGGCAAGGAAGGGAGAGGGAGGGTAAAGAGAGGCTCTCGAATGTGCCAATTGATATGAATAGGGCCTGGATCTTCTCTTGTTAAACAGACCGCTTGCGCGAGACTAGACCTTACATAAGACTCTTGGGTCTGCTGATCTGCTGTGGGTAAATGAACATGGCTTCTCACGAAATGAGTAAAGAGTTTGATTTGATCGCATGTTTGATTGGCCCCGGTTTCTATTAATTCGGGTGGTCGATCGGCTGTAAGTAAAATGAAAGCTGCGCGGCTGTGATAAGCTTCCATGACAGCAGGGAGCAAATTGCCGACAGCTGTTCCTGAAGTGACGATGAGGGCTGTTGCGCTCTTTTTTGCTTTCGCAGCTCCTAGCGCGAAAAAGCCAAGCCCCCGCTCATCATAATGTACATAGATCTTCGCGCCTCGGTGGCGGGCGGTGGCCAAGGCCAGCGGCGTGCTGCGGGAGCCGGGCGCTAGATAAAAACAGTTTACGCCTTGCTGAACCAGCTGATCGACGATCCACCAGGCCATTCGATAGTTCATAGAGGAAAAAACTTGCAGTTTCAGCGAAAGTGTGCCTCAAAAACTGGTCTTTGACAAGTGTTTTTCTGCCGATTCTTGAGTTACGAACGGTATACGAACAGTATAATCGTATTTCTTTAATTTTTTTTTCATGTTTTTCGTGCATTTAAATTGATTATTTGATGTTGAAGTTTAATTGTTTTTGTGTGATGCTTTTCTGTTTTAACAAAAAAAATAGATAGATATGTCTTTTAGTGAACTTTCTTCTTTGTCTAGCTCTTTGATTTTTACTCAGCCTCCCTACAAACGGAGAAAAATTTCCGATCCTATGCAGGATATTTTTGAGAAAACGGATAAGCGCCTCGCTGAACCATCTGATGAAACCGGAAAGCCTCTCAAGCGCCGCAAGATCGAAATGAACCCAGATGTCTTTGATGACAAAAAGAGCGGCTTGTCTGACGCCTCTTTTATCTCCAAGGTCCGCCAAGGTCCTCAGCTCGATCGCTTTATCCCTCGAGCGGTAAGCCGAGAGTTCTTTGAAGCTAGCTCACCTCTTGATACGCCATATAAAAAATATCTCACCGCTCATTTGCTGGGGTCTATGCGCCCTAATGATGAAAAAGTTTTGCACTTTTCATCTGATATAGAAATGAAAAAGCATCCTTATAAAGTGTCTATCCATAATCCTCCTCCTGATTCGCTGAAACATCAAAAATTCACTGTGAAGAAGATTTATGATGTAAAGGAGCTGACTGATGATTTTTACGATTCAGCCATGGCCTATAATCAACATCAAGATTGTCTTGCTGTGATTCGGGATTTGGGTGTTATTTTGAAAAAAGGAAATCTATATCACGAGGTCCCTTTTTTCTTTTCCTCAATATCCTCTCCTTCCGCTGTTGCTTTTTCCCCGGATGGCAATGCCCTTTTAGTAAGCATGAATAGTGGAGAGCTTTGCCATTTCGATCTTCTTTTCGAACGAGATCTTATTTCTTCTTGTCATAAATGGACAAATAAAGATTTGTCTTCGGAAATCTTTGAGCAGAAACATTCATTTCTCGTTTCCGATGTCCATATTTTTGTTGGGACGTATGATGGCCGTGTGTGTAAGATCAATAGATTGACAGGTGGTATGGATTTTTTTGAAAACGACATAGATGGCTCTGTTTCAGGCCTTGCTTTGTCTCCCGATAAAAAGTTTCTTTTAACAACAACTGTAGTGGGGAAAATCTCTCTCTTTGATATCGAAAATCCTCGTCCTTTGCATCAACTTCAAACCGTAAAATCTGCTGTGAAAGCTGTCGCTTTCTCTCCTTGCGGCCGTTTTTTTGTCCTAGGAGGGGGGGGGAGAGATCCTCGCGTCGTTGTTTTTTCTATTGAAAATCAAGAGGTAAAAGAAGTTTCAAGCCACTATGTAGGATTCCAAACGACAGCTATTTTCTGGCGTAAAGATGACATTCTCTCAACGCATGAAGATGGAATGATTCGGACGTTTTTGATTAATCCAGATCACCTCTCTTTTGTAAGCCAGCCTAAATGTCATAAAACTCCAGCTTTTGGCGAGAGACTCTCTTACGCTGCTTTAAAACATAAAAAATCATCAGACGTCCTTTTTGTTGGATGCGGTGCGACAGACGAAATTTTTGAGATAAAGGTTCAAAAACTTTCTCAAAGCGAGCAGATAAGGAGTTCATCTTCTTCTATGCATCATACGATACGTTAGTGAAATAAGATGATCGCTCTTTTTTTTTTAAGAGAAGGAAAAACCATTTTCCTATAAACTACTCTCATATTCTCAGGAGTTTTATGGATACAAAACCCCCCTTTGGTCATCTTATTGGCGGTATGCTTTTAGTGGCAGGAACCTCAATCGGCGCTGGGATGTTGGCTTTGCCGGTCGTTACAGCAGAAGGTGGTTTTTGGCCTTCCTTGGGTATTTACGCTCTTTGCTGGGCGTTTATGACATGCACAGGTTTGCTCCTTTTGGAAGTATGTCTTAGACTGCCTCCTCAGGTGAACCTAGTTTCCATGGCGGGAGCTTATTTAGGCCGTTTCGGCAAAGTGTTTGCCTGGGTTCTTTATCTGTTTCTTTTCTATTGCTTGTCGACTGCCTACATTTCTGGAGGTGGAGCTCTTTTACTCGGTTGGACGGGGTTCGATGTTCCTGCTTGGGCAGGAGGGCTCCTTTTTGTCGCCCTTTTTTCCCCTTTTGTCTATTTCGGGGCGCGCTCTGTCGACAGGATCAACTGGGTCTTGATGGCCGGGCTGATTATCTCCTATTTTTCGTTTATTCTTTTAGGAGCCCGCTACGTAGACAGTTCTCATTTACAGCTTGCCGATTGGCCTATGTCATTGAAAGCTCTCCCCGTGATTTTTACAGCTTTTAGTTATCAAGGAGTCATCCCGAGCTTGGCTACCTATATGAAACGGGATGCCAGAAGATTAAGAATTGCTATTTTGGGGGGCACAAGCATTGCCTTTGTCATCTATGTCATCTGGGAGCTTTTGATTTTGGGCATCATTCCTTTAGAAGGGGAAATGGGGCTTAAGCAGGCCATGGCTTCAGGAGCTTCGGCGGTAGAGCCTTTAAAAGCGCATATCGGTGGCGGCGTTGTGTATAGCCTGGGACAAAGTTTTGCCTTTTTTGCGATCACGACCTCCTTTTTGGGTGTAGCGTTGGGTCTGATGGATTTTCTGGCAGATGGACTTCATCTTGCAAAACGAGGGCTAAAGCGTCTCTTGCTGGCAGTTATCACCTTTATCCCTCCTCTTCTCATGGCTTTAACGTATCCTGATGCTTTTCTTAAAGCGCTAGGCTATGCAGGCGGTATTGGATGCGCGCTGCTTTTAGGTTTTTTGCCCATCCTGCTAGCTTGGATCGCGCGAGAGCAGCACGCCAAAGGCCCCATTTTGCTTCGGGGAGGAAGAGCGGTTCTTCTTTTATTATTTCTTTTTGTTGGTCTGGAGCTCTTTATGGAAGTTTTCTATGAGTTCATTTCAGCATAAAGCTATCGAAGAATTTTTAAACTGATTCACAAAATGGAATCAGGGGTTAAATTTTGAAGAAACTGTTCAATGGGAAGACTAGGATCCTTTGCTTCGATGAGGAGAGGGAGCAGGCCAAAGTTAAGGGCGCGCTCCAATTGAAAATCGGTTTTTAATTCAGAAGCTATAAAAGGGTGGAGAGTTTTTTTGTAAGCTCTTCCTCCTAGTAAATTCGCTCCCGTCCGTTTTAATTTTCTAGAGCTTGAGCCGTTAAGTACAAATTGATGGCCTTGCTTACGTTCAATCACCATGTGAACAATATTTAAAAGCGCTGGTACTTTTTGAATTTCATCAATAACTACTACCTTTTTCTCTGGAGAGCCCTCAATCATTTGTAATAATTTTTCCGGGGTACTAAGAAGAGATCTTTCCAGGTCAGGACGCAGCAAATCGATCCATAGAGCATGAGGATGCAATTGACGAATAAGAGTTGATTTGCCCGTGCCTCGGGGGCCGAAAAGAAAATAATTGGTTCCTGGTTCTCGAAAATAGCGTGAATATAGGGTCATAGAAAATTGCTGCCGTTTCAAAATGACATCGTTGATGTCGTTTTTTCGTTCATTTTGACATTTCCGGCGTCAATTTGCAGTAGTTAGATGTAAGCCGTTGATAATGAGTTTTTTAGAAGAAAGTTGATTGTCTATTCAGAACCTGTTTCTAGAATGATTCTTTCGTTTGCGAAGTCCAAAAAGACGTTATGCTTAGAAAAAAACTCCATTCCTAAAATGGCTTGTATAGGAACAGGGAGCCGAATAGGCAAGGAGATAAAAGAAATTTCTCCAGTATCTTGATTTCCAATATGAAAGCATGGATAAGTGACGATGTTTTGAGGATCTTGAATCGCTTCATCGATGGTTTGCGTTCCTTCTAGATGAAGCATATTTACTGTAGCTCCCGTGTCGAACATACAACGTAGGGTTCTTTGAGGTACATTGGCCTTGCATTCGACCATGCCTTGATCCAAAAGCATAGGAACCTCAGTCCATTTACCCTGGAAATACCCATGTTGCTGCAAATTCTCTAAAGAATCACAAAAAATAAGTTTTTTCCCCTGAATATCGACCAATAAATTGCTATTTTGAAATAAGCACCATCCTACTCTGCCAGGGGCTCTAAAAATTGCTTCTTCATCTCCTTTTTGAAGTATTGAATCTTCAGTGAATGTCCTCTCTTCTCCTTGGAGAGTAATATTCAAAAAACTTATGTCGCCTATTTTGATCTTTTCAAGATCGTAAACGGTATTGAGATATTCTTTTCCTCTAATTCCATACATTTTTCGATGTCCGGCTTCTTTTTTCTCTGTAATTTGGTCTACAAGATCTTGATACATGGTCAAATAACCTCTAAATCCTAAGTCAAGCTCAACTGAATACAGAACGTCATTGACTGAGACATCTAAACAGGGTGAATTGATGGAAGAAAATTTTGTAATGGGCACAGAAATAAAATAACTCTCCTTTTTCAAGTAATTATTTTTTTCTGTCTTTTTATTTTGCGATATTTTAGAGCAAGAAAATAAAATGAGAAAAAAACAAATGAATAAATGTTTTAATGATTTGTAGTTAATCATTTTTTTTCATTTGAATCAGTTATTTTAGATTTTTCGTGAGTGGCGGAAACGCTTAAATTGCCTGTGCCATCTGATTTTTGTTCGACCTTCACTTCTGCTTTATTTCCTTTATTATCTTGAACTTCACCTTTCGCATATCCACTGTATTGGACCCCTTCTTTCCTTCCCCATGAGGCGCTTCCTCCGACAGTTACACTTCCGTTTGTCTTCAATAGCGGTGTTTTTTGCAGACAGGAATGTATTTTTCGTTGTATTTCATTTAGAAAACAAGCAGTGTTTATTGGTTTTTTTATTTTAAGTTTTGGGAGTTCTTCTGAAAAAATAGCTTCAGAAATAATTTTGGGTAATGATTCGGAATCTTCATCGAGTAGATTCTCATCGAATACGCCAAAAAAATAACCTAATCCTTCAATATCACATGACATAATGTCCTCCTTGTAAAGGGGTAGGGTGCTACAATTTTTTTTATTATTCCGTCAATCTATTATACCATTCGCAACTCAAGAATCGGCTATTGGACGGGTTCAAAGCGCCAAAAATCGATTGCGGCAAAGTGGGTTCTATTGCCTCATATTAGCCCACTTTGCCGCAATCGATTTTTGGCGCTTTGAACCCGTCCAATAGCCGATTCTTGAGTTGCGAACGGTATACTTTGCGGCGATCGATGTTCGGCGCTTAGAACTCGTCGAACAGCTGATTCCTGAGTCGCGAACAGTATAAAATTACGTCGGATCATATACTGAAATAAAAGAATCTTTTCCGTAGGAAAGAATTTTTTCGTCAGCTGTAACTAATACAGCATTTTCTTGGTAGGCGGTGGCAATTAAAATTCTGTCTGCAGGATCGCCATGTAAGTTGCCAGGAAGTTTATTGCTAAGTAAAGCGACTTGAAAGGAAAATTCTGCGATTAATATCCCAGGAGATTCTATCCATTGATTAAGCCAATCAGTTAAATCCATGTCTAACGAAATTCTTTTTCTCTCAACAAGCATGGAAATTTCCCATACTGAAATTGGAGAAATTAGGAGATGTTCGCGTTCCTTTCCTCGATCAATGGCCTTTCTGGCCAAAGGAGAGAGAATTGGATTTCCAGAGATTAGCCATAGCCAAATATGAGTATCCAGCAATAGTCTATGCTGTTTAAGTTCTTTAATGTGAGGCATCCCAAACCTCATCAATAGGAGAGATAATATCTTCCAGAATATGGATCGTGCCTTTCATTTTTCCGAATAAACTGCCCTTTTCTTCTTCATAAGGTACAAGTTGTGCGATAGGTTTGTTTCGTTTTGTAATGATAATACGTTTTTTTGTCCGATGCACTTTATCCATGAGTTTTAAGCATTTAGCTTTGAATTTTCCGGCTTGAATATGTTCTGCCATGATTTTCCTTTATGTACATGGTCATTTTACCATGACCTTATATATTATGAATAACATTTTTATTTATCCCTTGATTATAAGAGTGTTGCGATAAAATCTTAAATTCATTTTTTTGTATACAAAAAAACAATAGGATTCCACAAGGACGAAGTCCTTTGGTGGGGCTTGGGGCGAAGCCCCAACGAAGGATTAGAAAAGAAGTTCTTTCCAGAGATGAAGTTTGTCGTTGAGCTCTTCCCATTCGGTTGTTGGATCAGAGCCTTGGACTAGGCCGGCTCCTGAGTAGAGGCGGGCTGTGGATTCGAAGAGGAGACATGAGCGGATGCCGACGATCCAAGAGGAGCTGGTGGGGGTGGTGCGGCCGAGGGGGGCTCCGTAGAGGCCTCTGTCGAAGGGTTCGAGGCGGAGATGATTCCAGGCTGCGGATTTGGGGAGGCCGAGGAGGGCTGCTGTGGGGTGGAGGGCGTGGAGAATTTGTTCGTCTGAGATGTTGGGGAGGAGAGCGGTCGTTAGATGGCTGTGGAGATGCTTGAGGCCGGATGTTGTGCGTAGGGAGGGAGGGGAGAAGGAGAGAGGGGAGGAAGAGAGGGAAGAGAGAGCTTGCTTGATGGAGGTTTCGACGAGGCGGAATTCGTGTTGGTATTTTGCGAGAGAGAGGCGGGGGTGGGAGGTGGAGATTTGCGTGCCGGCGAGCGCTTCGGTGGAGAGGAGGTTTCCGGTGCGGGAAAAGAGTTTTTCTGGCGTGAAGCTGATGAAGGCGGAGCGAGGCGTGGGCTGAATGCAGATGAGATAGGCATTTTGGATTTTTTTTTGGAGAGCGGAGAGAAGAGGCCAAGGATCGATGGGAGCTTGGAGATTGAGAAGGAGCTCTCTTGCGAGGACGCATTTTTCTAGACGGTTTTCTGCAATGGCGTGAAGAGTATGCTCTACGAGTTTTTCCCATTGGGGTTGAGTGGGGAGAAAAGCGGAGCTTTGAATACGCGGTTTTGTCCAGGAGAGCGAGCTGAGAGTTGCGGATGTTTGAGAGACGCGGGGGGAGAAAGAATATGGAGAGGGGAAGTCGGCCCAATGGGGAGCTTTAGTGGGGGAAAAGTGGCGCCAGCCGTAGGATGAAGAAGACGGAGGCCCTAGACCTGCTGCAGCGAAAGCTAGGCGGGAGTTTTTTTCTTTCCAGTAGATTTTGGGATACTCGGGTAGGTTTTGTAACCACGCGAGAAGATCCATCACTTTTCTCCGATATAAAGCGTAACGGCGCCAAGAGCCATAGGACATGCTTTCGTTTTGGAAAATCCAGCTCTTTTCATAAGCGAGAGGAAAGCGGAGCCTGAAGGGAAAGACTCGATGGTTTGGTTGAGATAGCGATACGCTTTCGGCTCGCGGGATAATTTTCCTCCGAGCCACGGGAGAACGCGGCGAAGATAGAAGAGATAAGGTTTTTTAAAAGGGAAAGGGGGAAGGGAAAATTCTAAGATGAGACAGCGTCCGTTGGGTTTTAACACGCGGCGCATCTCTTCGAGTGCATGCAACGGGTCTTTGACGTTGCGAATGCCGAAGGAAAATGTGCAGGCATGAAAAGAGCTCTCTTCGAAAGGCAAATGCATCGCATCGCCAATTTGCAGCTCAATTTGTTTAGCGTAGGGCTTGCTTTGGATTTTTTGCTCGCCAAGCAAAATCATTTCGGCTGCGATGTCAAGACCAATGGCCGAATGAATCGAGGTTTTCTTGGATTCGAAAAGCGTAATGAGTTGATCAGCTGTGCCTGTAGCCAAATCTAAAAGATGGATTTTTTTGGCAGCAGGTAGATGTTTAGCTACCCGTTTTCTCCAACGCAGATCCATCCCGAAGGAGAGGATCCGGTTGGTCTTGTCGTAGGTTTTTGCGATCTGATTGAACATGCTTTTGACATGCACCGGATCTTTATTTTGCCCGCTTTCTTTCATTCTCTGTCAGATATTGTTTGCGAAGACGAATAAAGTTAGGAGTAATCTCAACGAGTTCATCGTCGGCAATGTAGTCGATCGCTTGCTCTAGCGTGAATCTGCGAGGCGGCGTTAAGATGATGTTCTCATCGCTGCCAGCAGCCCTTACGTTGGTGAGCTGTTTTGCTTTTGTCGGATTGACGATGAGATCGTTGTCTCTTGCATGTTCGCCGACGATCATCCCTTCGTATACTTCGTCCCCAGGTTTTACGAACAAAGATCCTCGCTCTTGCAGAGTAAAGAGGCCATATCCGTTGGCTTTGCCAGGGCTATTGGAAATGAGAACGCCTCTCGTTCTGCCGATGAGCTCCCCTTTCCAGGGACCGAATGTTTCGAAAATCGAGGTCAATACGCCAAGGCCCGAGGTGCGGGTCAAAAAGTCATTTCGATATCCCATAAGTCCTCGCGTCGGCATGATAAAACTCATGGTGGTGAGTCCGTGCTCCGAGGTGGAAAGGGTGGTCATTTCCCCTTTGCGCTTCGAGAGATCTTCGATCACAGTTCCTGAATATTCTTCAGGTACTTCAATGTGGACTCTTTCAAATGGCTCCATCACGACGCCATCGACTTCTTTGGTGATGACTTTTGGTTTGGAAACAGCGAGCTCGTAGCCTTCGCGGCGCATGGTCTCGATTAAAACAGCCAGGTGGAGCTCGCCTCGTCCGCATACGCGGATCGCATCGTCGCGGCCAGGAATTTCTTCGATTTTTAAAGAGATGTTGGCTCTTTTTTCTTTTTGCAGCCTGTCTCGCAGTTTATTCATCGTGACGTGCTTGCCGTCTTTTCCGACAAAAGGGCTGGTATTCACGAGGAATTCTACGGATACAGTCGGTTCTGCCAGGGTGATGGGAGGCAATTGGACAACTTTGTCTGTAGCGCAAATCGTATCGCCGATGTCGATTTCTGGAATGCCTGAAAGAGAAATGATATCTCCAGCTCCAGCATCGTCGATTTCAATTTTTTTCAAACCGTGGTGTCCTTCGATTTTGACAATCCTGTGGTTCGTATGGTTTCCATTTCGGTCTACGCGGGTTAACGTATCGCCTTTAGACACTTTTCCTTCTAAAATGCGTCCGCAAGCCTGGCGTCCTAAGTAATCATCGTAGCCGATGGTTGCCGCTTGCATGAGGAAGGGGAGACCCAAATCGCCGGGAGGCGGAGGTGCTGCTGTCAAAATCAGCTCGAAAAGGGGCATTAAGTCTTTGGGCTCGTCGCCGACTTTATTGATGGCGTATCCGCTGAATCCGGAGGCGTAGATATAGGAAAAATCGAGCTGTTCGTCATTCGCGCCGAGCTCTAAGAAAAGATCGAACGTCAAATCTAAAGCGCGGTCGGGGTTTGCGTGAGGGCGGTCGATCTTATTGAGAACGACAATAGGTCTCAGTCCCATTTTCAAAGCTTGGGAAAGGACAAAACGCGTTTGTGGCATTGGGCCTTCTTGCGCATCGACGAGCAATAAGACGGAGTTGACCATCCCGAGCACCCGTTCTACCTCGCCGGAAAAGTCGGCGTGTCCTGGGGTGTCGATAATGTTAATTTTAAAGTCTTTATAATAGACGCAAGTGTGTTTGGCGAAGATCGTGATGCCGCGCTCTCTTTCTTGGTCAAAGCTGTCCATGACCCTTTCTGGGATTTTTTCATTATCTCTGAAAATATTCGATTGTTTTAAGAGACTGTCGAGCAAGGTCGTTTTGCCGTGGTCGATGTGCGCGATGATAGCGATGTTGCGTATTTTTTCTGGGTCAAACATGATCTTTCAAAAATTCCTCATTAATTGGGATAAGTGTACCTTACTAAACTAATTAATTCCTAGAAGGATTTTCTTGCTTTAAACTTCAAAAAGCCCCTATACTGGGTGCAGAAAGTAGAAAGTTATGTAGAAATATTTTTCAAATCCTCTGAGGGTCGCCATGGAAATTCCTTCCAACGATGAGCACGACGAAAAAACTTACCCTCAAGGGATAGAACTTTTAGACTCAAAAATTGGCAGAATTGATGATTTGTTGAAAGAAAAACTTGAGAGAGCTTTTCATAAACAAACGTCGAAAGTCCGTCTTCACGACATAGCAAAAATCGCCTGCGAGCACTCTCCGATCGACCTGGCTTACGCCGCTTCTCACCTTCCTCCCAATGTCCGTCCTGTTCTCTATGACCATCTTCCCAATCGGGATGCGAAAATCAAATTTTTGGTCAACACGGATGGCGACACGCGAGTGACGCTTTTTCGCCATTTAAATGATGTTGAGCTTAGAAAAATCTTTAATAGCATGCCCCCAGATGAGGCGGTTTGGATTATTGAAGATATGCCCGAGCGCCGTTTCCGCCGTCTCATGGATCAGATCGATTCGAAAAAAGCCGGCCGCATTCGAGCTTTAAAGCAGCATGATCGAAAAAGCGCCGGCCGTCTCATGACGTCGGAATTTTTTGCCTTCACCATGGATATGACCATTGGAGAAGCAGCTGTCTATATTCGGGACAATCCTCGAATCGATTTTGCCAAGGGGATTTTTATCCTTAACCACGCCGGAGAACTGCAAGGCTACGTTCCGACGAGGAACATGATGATCAATCCGCCCCACACGCCACTTCGCCAAGTGATGCGTCCTGTTCTTCATAAAGTGACTGCTGAATCGACGCGGGAAGAGGTGATCGATCTCGTCGAGCGTTACCGTATTTCTTCTCTTCCTGTCGTCGACATTGATAATTACCTTGTCGGCGTAATTTCTCACGAAGATGTCGTAGAAGCAATGGAAGATCTCGCTGACGAAACGATTGCCCGGATGGCAGGTACGAATGAAAGGTTCACCTCTCACGATCCGATTACCCGCCGCTTTCTCACCCGAGCGCCCTGGCTCATCGTCACTCTTCTCGCCGGTCTTGTCAACGTAGGCGTCATGTCGTCGTTCCAACAGCGCGCTGGCGGCATTTTGACGTTTGCCCTCTTTTTCGTTCCCCTCATTACCGGGATGTCGGGCAATATTGGTCTTCAGTGCAGCACAGTTCTGGTCCGGATTATGGCCATGGGAGGCCTTTCCCTCGGTAGCCGCCGAGAAACGATTACGAAAGAGCTCATCAGCGGTGTGTTCACGGGGTCTATCTTCGGCATCAGCTGTGGGTTTATTTTGTATCTTTTAAGCTTTCTCACAGGTGCCTCTCTCACCCCAGCGGCTCCTGGAGCCGTCGCTGCGATTGTAAGCATCGGCCTCATCGGAGGCTGCTGCGCAGGTACGCTTCTCGGCGTTTTCGCCCCTCTCTTCTTCGCCCGCATCGGCGTCGATCCTGCCATCTCCGCCGGGCCGATTGTCACATCATTGAATGATTTCCTCTCTATGACGATCTATTTCCTGATCGCCTGGGGTGTGAGTACGCTATTTTTTTAGATGCGGCTTTGCTGCTACCCTCGTTCCACCTCATAAAAGGCTCGCATTGAAAGTCTTTTGAGCTGAATAAAATTTTTTGTTTTTATGATTCCAGGTTTTTTTTTGAAGGTTTTGTTAATGTCAAGGAAGGGCTTTTAGGCGGGGCTTCGGTTTTGGTGGGTTCTACAGTATCCACGGTTGCGTAAACCGCGCTAGGCGTAGGCATATTTGCAATAGGCGCAGGGGGGGGGTATTTATAAAGGAATTATTTCCTAAAGACGCGAACAGAATCTCAGGTTCTTCAAGATCTAGGGCTTCAGGGGCAACAAATTGATGAAACCCAACAAAATCTCATTATACCGTTCGTGACTCAAGAATCGGCTATTGGACGGGAGATCGCTGCCAAAAATCGATTGCGGCAAAGTGGGCTAGTATCAGGCAATACAACCCACTTTGCCGCAATCGATTTTTGGCGCTTTGAACCCGTCCAATAGCCGATTCTTGAGTTACGAACGGTATACTTGGTGTAAAGAAAATATTTCATTCATGGAATACAAGAATCGAATTATTGCAGGTAAAAAAACTTAAAATGAACTTTTTGTTTCTTGGAAAATCCTTGTTCTTCAAGAAGAGATGACAGAATCGGACGTTATTGCCCTTTTGGCGGGAGCTGGAAAAACGCTTGCTCTCCACAACGTTTTAAGCCGGATGCCCGAGATGGCAGTACAGCAAGAGAGTGTAGAAATTTATCTCTATATGAGGGGGATTACACGCAACTTTGCAATCAATGTATACCCAAGTAATCTCAAAAGTTGGTCGCAGGCGCCCCAATAGGCTTGAATTTATCCCTCACCCGCCCCCTTAACGCCTGCCCTAAAACAGACTCCGCAGTCACAGTCGACAACACCGCGAA
>JAJXYX010000059.1 GCA_021780355.1 bacterium
TTTTTCGCGGTGTTGTCGACTGTGACTGCGGAGTCTGTTTTAGGGCAGGCGTTAAGGGGGCGGGTGAGGGATAAATTCAAGCCTATTGGGGCGCCTGCGACCAACTTTTGAGATTACTTGGGTATACCTATCAGCTTAATTTCTGGCTTCGAGACCGACTCTCTTTGCATTTCTTGCTCCACTATTTTTTCCATATTTGATCCAATGAAATTTTCCTCTGCTATCAAACAACCACAAAGCAGCTGTAAGAATAAATAACCGACGCATCTCGATCTCATCTAATACGCCCCATTATATCTCATTTAAGGCAACAGCCTGTTGCCCAATTCCAAAACCAAGAAACCCATTTATCCTATCCACCACGCTTGGTTTCCTTTTTCTTTTTTACTCTTTTTATCCTCTGGACTGGGATTGCGCTTAACTCAGCCTCAATCTCATCGATGGTTGGCAGCTGCCCTTTGAGCTTCTTGGGCAACGAAGAAACGATTTTTGTTTCATACTCAGCCACACCCATTGGCTTGTGAATATCTCGAAGCGCGTATTCTGCAATGAAATTGTCCTTCCTTTTGCAGATTAGAATGCCGATCGTTGGATTGTCTGCAGGTTTCCTCATGAGATCGTCAACAGCCGATAGATAAAAGTTCATTTTTCCTGCAAACTCGGGCTTGAAATCCACCGCCTTTAGCTCAATCACAACAAAGCACCTAAGATTCAAATGATAGAACAAAAGATCGATATAGAAGTCCTTTTTGCCTACCACTAAGTTCACTTGTCTTCCGACAAAAGAAAATCCTTGCCCTAACGCACATAAGAACTTCTCTACATGCGCGAGCAACCCATCTTCCAGGTCCTTTTCCACATGCTCTCTAGCCAGCTCAAGAAAATCAAAATTGTAAGGGTCCTTTAGGGTGTCATGAGCTAATTTAGAATGTGGGCTAGGCAACCGATCGTGAAAATTGGTAATCGCTTTGCCATGTCGTTGATAAGTCTTTATTTTAATAGAATCCATCAAGGCATTACGGGACCAGCCTTCTTGAATGACCATATTAGCATACCAAAGACGCTCCTCTAAAGACTTAACTCCTTCAAATATAGCTATGTTATGTCCCCAAGGGATATTGAAAACAGGCAGCTCTTCTAATTTACCCACAGCTTGTGGGTAAATTGAATAGGCGAGATAAAACGCCCTCATTCTACCCATGTTTGTCCTAGAAAAGCCTTCGATCCCAGGAAACTCATTCTGGATGTCTCTTGCGATCCTATCTATGACACCTGAACCCCAACCGTCTTTTTCTTTTCTTTCGACAATTTCTTTGCCTATCTCCCAGTACAAACGAATAAGCTCCCGATTCACTGCTAACGCAGCCTTGAATTGAGCAGACCGTATCTTTTTCTTAAGCTCAGTCACAAACTTGGCATAGTCGGCGGGAGCAACGCCTTGCCTTTTGGAAACAGTTTTTTTACTTTTTGCCATCTAAGTTCTCTCTTGATTGCCAGGCGAAGTTTGTGACACTAACTCTCTATGAATCACACCTGTCACAGGAATCACAACAGAATAGCACTAATGGCAGAAAAATCAAAATACTTTTACGCCAGTTTTGTCTCGTCTAGTGCGTAAAATTTGCGTAATTTTCAATTACGCATCGACTTTTTTGACTCGGTTTTTTGATGAGTTTTCTCTCGTAAAATGAAGCACTTTTGCGTTCTTGAAAAAATTGTCCATTCAACCGTGTTCGATTCTCTCCACCTCCAATCCAAATTAAGGCTTCAGCTTCAAGGGCTGAAGCTTTTTGTTTTTAGTAACATGCAACACAAAATTCACGCTCAAAAATTCCACTGCACAAAGCCCAATTACGCGCTATTTACGCTACTGAACTGGATAAAACCTTACGCCTTCTTACCCATTTAGCCAACAAGATGTTGGCCAATTGGCAATAGGCATGGTTTTCAAGTTCAAAATATCCATGCAAATTTTCTTAAAAAAAGCTCTGAATAGCCCGTGCCTCCTTATGTATTTTTCGCCAAGGCTTCGGCCGATTGGGATATAACATACAATTTTTTCAATACAGCTCGATCTGCATCATCCGCGATTTGCCTTTCAACCTCTCGTCTTTTTCCGTCAAATACCTCATAGCGTTCCAAGGCCAATTTCTCAGCAACTTGAGCCGAAATTTTACCCGCATGATCGAGCAAATCTCTTTCTTTGAAAATCAAAAATGCGTCCAATTTTTCTTCCCATTCTGCCATAGTCATTGCTTTGCGTCGCCTAGCCTGGTCTTCCGCGTGATCAAGATACATGACAACAATCCGATTTAGCTCTTCGATTTCAGGTTGGTCAAGATAGTTTTTGGCAATAGTCACATCCTCCTGTCGCACTCGACTCCCTTTCCAACTTGTAAGACCCATGTTTGGCAATTCTGAATTAGCGCGTTCAACGATAAGCTCAGCTGCCGTGCGATGTGTTGTTGCCCAAAGCATCTTATTTTGCACCTTCTTGAAGAAAAGTTGAGCCTGCTCACTCTTAGGATCATAGTCGAGAGCTGTCGCATAAATATCCCGCACTTTTTGATAAAACCGTTTTTCCGAAGCCCGAATCTCACGAATCCTCTCCAACCACTCATCGAAATAATCCCAAGGCTTCGGCTCTTTTAAGCGAGCATCATCCATTACAAAACCCTTCACAAGGTACTCCTGCAAATGAATAGTAGCCCACCTACGAAACTGGATACCTCTTTGGGATTCCACTCTATAGCCAATTGCAAGGATCATGCTGAGATTGTATAGCTTAGTCTTATAGCGCTTGCCATCAGCGGCAGTTGTCAAGTTATCCTTGACTACTGCTTCCGACAATTCGTTTGTTGAAAGTATGTTCTTGATATGCAAGCTGATATTTTGCTTAGTTGTTTGAAACAGGTCAGCGAGCTCCATCTGCGTCAACCAAACTGTCTCTCCTTCAGCTTTGAGATGAATCGCGGTCTTCCCGTCTTCAGTGGTATAGAGAATAAGCTCTCCATTAGACATAACCCACTTCCTTTGAACTTAATTTTTTAGAAAAAATCGTAGCTGAAATGAAAAAACCACTCCAGGAAAAAGTTCTGAATGAGTCTCTCCACCTCCAATCAAAACAAAGGCTTCAATTTTAACGACCGAAGCCTTTTGTTTTTTGTGAAATCTATGGTTTTCTGACAGTCTAGTGCGTAAAAATAAGGGCGTTTCCACCTCCCTATCTCGATATCCTTACTTTAATTCGCTATCTGCAAAAATCGTCATTGCTTCAGACATGAACTCAGCAAGTTTTGAATGGAACGGGTCGAGCTGTTTTCTAAACTCAGGGTGCTTTTGATATAGCTGAGCCATTGCCTTATAAACTTCGCGAGTTGCATCCTGGATTTTGTCTATAAATCCATGATGTCTTTTAATAATCCGCTGGACTTCTGAAGAACTTGGAGCCAATCCCTTTTCAATACAATGGATAAGTTCCCTGAAAACGGCATGGGCTGTCTCTGTAGCATTTTCATAAAATGCTTTGCCTCTTTTCTCAACGTCTTCTGCATTTTTAGTCGGGACTCTTACGCTTTTGCCGACAATTTCTTCTGCAGCAGAGTAAGGCTCATGTCCTTTTGCTTTTTTCACTAAAGTGATATTGAAACCATCGAAAATTTCTTTATCTTTCATTTTCATTTTTCCTTTTAAATGATTGATCGTTTTGTCGATGGTCTTAAGCAGTTGTCCAATTTTCTCTCGCTCTTGATTCAAAGATTTCCTATGCGAATGAAGAGCAGAAAGCTGATCAAAATCATCCTTTCCTATAACTTTCTTGATTTGCTTTATCGTAAAACCAAGCTCTTTGAAGAATAGGATTTGTTGTAGCTGAAGCAGCTCTTTCTCCTCATAGTACCGATATCCATTAGACCCATAATATGAGGGCCTAAGAAGCCCCTCTTCTTCATAAAAATGGAGAGTCCGAACCGTTACTCCTGAGAGTTCACTTAATTTTTTAACTGTATAAGCCATCGACCTTTCATCCTTTTAATATCCCTATGATTTTAAAAGATGTTCCCAATATACACAATGACGCATACGTTTAGGTCAATAGCCTTTCTGAAAAATCTAGAAATATGAATCCTTTGGACGAAATTAATACGCAACGTACTATATGAAGCGCAAGAAATTAGACTTACGAGAAAGTTATGTTTACCCCCGCCTTAGGATTTATACCCAAGGTAATTCAAAATTTGGCCTCTAGGCGGGTTCAAAGCGCCAAAAATCGATTCTTACAAAGGGGGATTGTATTGATTTAATACTACCCCCCTTTGTAACAATCGATTTTTGACAGCAATCCCCCTCCTAGCGGCCAAATTTTGAATCACCTTGGACTTACTTCCCATAAGACAATAAATTTTTCAAAACAACATCTTTACCACAAAGAGGATCGAGTGATATATTACATATCAGCAAAAGATAAATCGCGGCGTTTATGGAAGAAAAAATTCAACGCACCTTTGTTCGGCAAGAGGCTTATCTTAAAATTCGTAATTGGATTTTGGATGGAACCTTGCTGCCAGGGGCGCAAGTACGAGACAAGGAGCTAGCAATGCAGTTGGGAGTCAGCAGGACCCCGATTCGAGAAGCATTATTACGTCTTGAAGATGAAGGACTCGTGCAAACAAAGCCCAATCGCTCAACTCTTGTAAGCACGATAGATTTTCAAAGTGCATTTCATCTCTACTCTATCGTATGGACGTTAGAACGCTTAGCGCTTACCCAAGCTTTTGGATCGATTACCGAATCTCACATCCAAATAATGACTGAGGCCAATCAAAGATTTTTACAAAAAATGAGAGGTCGAGATCGGATAGCTGCTTTGGATGCTGACTATGACTTTCATTCAGTTTATGTAAAACTTTCAGAAAATCAAGAACTCGAAAAAATCATTTCAGAATTGAAACAAAAACTCAAGCGATTGGACCTTTATTATTTCGATAAAATAAAAGATGCGGAGCTTTCCTATGAAGAACACGCTCAGATTATTGAGGCCCTGAAGAATAAAGATTTACACTTAACTCTAAACGCAATCGAGAGCAATTGGAAGAACAGTTTTTCCCGTTTTAAACTTTAAAGGAGCGGTATGTTTGAAAATAAATTAGTTGCGGTCATGAATGAAAAGATTGAGCCGGGCGTGATTATGAATGC
Source organism: bacterium (assembly GCA_021780355.1). Classification (GTDB taxonomy): domain Bacteria; phylum Chlamydiota; class Chlamydiia; order Chlamydiales; family SM23-39; genus SZAS-17. The sequence goes on from JAJXYX010000059.1 coordinate 5,194, forward strand.
CTTGGCTCATATGTGCATAGGATTTGGGTCTGAGATCGGAAAAGGGCCTTTGCGCCTAACTAATTATATCGACGGAGACGAAGGTAGCCACCCTAGTATTTCGGAGATGCCTTTTATGATCTTGAAGGCGAACTCAAACAAAATAAGAGCTCTTCGCCTTGCCGCCGAACAAGCTAGCATTCAATTTGTTGACTTTACCGATACCATGACCATAGGATCTTATATCGAGCAATTAGAAAGAACCAAGCAAGTTAAAGAAGCCGATTTGATCTATTATGGTATTGTTTTGTTTGGCAGCTGGGATAAAGTTTCAGAGTTAACAAGAAAATTTTCCCTATGGAAGTAAGATTATGAATAGTCAACGCGTTATAATAGACACTTCTCTTGCGCGCCGTCTGATCGCCTCACAATTTCCCCAATGGAAAACACTTTCTATCTCTCCTATTGCAACGAGCGGATGGGATAATCGAACTTTCCACTTAGGTAAAAATATGTCCATTCGCTTACCAAGCGCCGCTGATTATGAATTACAGGTAGAAAAGGAGCATCAATGGCTACCTCAATTAGCTCCTCGACTTCCCCTTTCGATTCCAATCCCTCTGGCTATGGGAAAACCTGAACATGGTTATCCCTGGAAGTGGTCTATTTATCAATGGCTCGACGGAGAGACCGTGGCTTCTGCAAGAATAGAAAATCTCTCTGAATTGGCCATTGATCTAGCTAACTTTCTTACAGCCCTACAAAAGATTGACACAACGGGTGGACCATCACCTGGATTACATAGCTTTTTTAGGGGAGGATCACTATCGGTCTATGATCGTGAAACGCGCCATTCTATCAGTTCCTTAAAGAATAAAATTGATGTTGCCATGGCAACTAAAGTCTGGGAAGCCGCTCTTTCGACTTCTTGGAAGAGTCCACCGGTATGGGTTCATGGAGATATTAGTGCGGGCAATCTGTTAGTACGTAATGGCAAACTCTCCGCTGTCATTGATTTTGGTCAGCTAGCCATTGGCGATCCTGCATGCGATCTGGTCATTAATTGGACGCTGTTTCATGGAAAAAGTAGAGAACTTTTTCAAAAAATGCTTCCTTTAGATCAAGGGACTTGGGCTCGCGCACATGGTTGGGTCTTATGGAAAGCTTTGGTGGTCGCTGCAGAGTTAACCACCCCAAACAATTCAGAATCTAAGCAATGTTGGCGCGTCCTTGAAGATGTCATTGCTGATCATAAAAAAGTTACGTAATCCTCTATAAATCATAGAGATATGATCGAAAGTTGTGGATGAAAGGCTAAAAAGAGCGTACCCTTAATGATTTTTCTTAGACGGAAAAAATCAAACAAAAAGGAATACGCTCATGAAGAAATTTACCCTTCCACCAGTTAAAAATCCATCGGAGAATCCCGCTCGTTCTGTTCTCGAAGAAGTTCTCCAAAACGGAGCCAAGAGACTGCTCCAGGAAGCAATTGAATATGAAGTCCTTGAATACGTGCAGAAATTCAAGGAGATGAAAGACGAAATGGACAGCCGTCTAGTAACCAGAAATGGGTATCTTCCGGCTCGTGACATTCAAATGGGCATCGGGCCAATCAATGTTCGTCAGCCCAGAGTCAGAGATAAAAGAGACGGAGAAGCCTTCTCAAGTATCGTGCTCCCAAAATACAAACGAAAAACAGAAAGTCTTGAGCGCTTGATTCCCGAGTTGTATCTGAGAGGAATTTCAACGAATAATTTTCCAGAAGCTCTTTCAGCTCTTCTTGGCAAAAATGCTGTAGGGCTTTCGCCTGCAAACATCACTCGCATGAAGGAGGTTTGGGAACAAGAATACGAAACATGGCTGAAGAGAGATTTGACAGGACGCCACTATGTATACATCTGGGCAGACGGAATTTATTTTAATATCCGGCTCGATGGAGCCCGCCCTTGTATTTTGGTCTTGATAGGCGTGAATGAAGAGGGTGAAAAGGAACTCATAGGCATTCATGATGGCGTTAGAGAAAGCACGCTTTCCTGAAAGGAATTTCTTCAGAATTTAAAGTCGAGAGGGATGAACGTAACACCTTCCTTGGCAATCGGTGATGGGGCCTTAGGATTTTGGACTGCGCTGGAAGAAGAATTTCCTCAATGCCGACAGCAACGTTGTTGGGTACATAAAACAGCGAACATTCTCGATAAAATGCCCAAAAGCGTACAGCCAAATGCAAAGAGAATGATCCATGAAATGTATCTGTCACCGACGAAAGAATCTGCTCAGAAAGCTTATGAGGAGTTTTTGAAGTTATACACAGCGAAATATCCCGGAGCATGCAAATGCCTTGAGAAGAATAAAGACCAACTTTTTACCTTCTATGATTTCCCGACAGAGCATTGGGCACATATTCGAACGACGAATCCGATAAGAAAAATCGTTAAGGTACGCTCTTTTTAGCCTTTCATCCACAACTTTCGATCATATCTCTGCACCGCTAGAGCACCGTGTTTTTGAAGTTTTGCAGTCCAGTTTTTTTCTTGACTTTACGAACTGCTTTCATTCATACTTTTCAGTATGAAACAGTTAAACATAAAAAAAATTGTTGCTTCCATTTTGCTTGCAATTACAGCTTTGGATGCAAAATACACAGTAACGGAGAATAATATGGCAAACCATGTTAGCATTGATGCTTGTAACTTAAATCTCATTTATAATGAGAGCTATCAATATTCCTTACCTCAAAAGGTTTTAGAGGGCTTTCTATCTGGAAAAGCATTTGATAATCCTGAAGTTTATACAAGTGAAGAATCTGAAAGGTTGCGTAGCGATATTAACGAATTATACCAAAGAATTTTAGCAACCGAGCCTGTCAGAGAAAATTTAGCTATTATCACAGCTGGCGCACCAGGAGCTGGTAAGACCGTCAAGCTAAAACAAGATTTAGAGGCAAATACAAGCCAAGGCAAAACCTATACCTATGTATGCCCTGACGACGTTTGTTTAAAAAATCAGACAAGAACATATGTTGCAGACATTGCAGGTAGCGATGACTCAATGGCTGCCAGACAAAACGCATACAATAAATGGCGTCCAGGGTCTAATGCTGCGACACATTTAGTTTTAGGGAACTTAATTCGAGAAAAGTACGCATTTTATTTTGGATCAACTTCATCAGGTCCAGCAACAGGTAAATTTTTTGAATTCCTCAAAGCGCAGGGATACACAATCAGATTAATCCATGTATCAGCTCCAGATGACGTTCGATGGGGTTCTATTCAAGAAAGAGATAAAACCTTTGTACAAACAACAGAACAAGATGTAAAAGAAAAAGGACTACTGCTCCCTCAAAGGATTAACGACACATTTTTGAAATATGCTGACCAAATTGAATTTTACTATCGTGACGATGTTAAACAAGATGCAGTATTAGCTGCTCGGTGGATTAGAAACGAGGATGTTTCTCAATTTGCTGGAACACTTCAAGTTCTTGAACCTAAACAATATGAACAGATTAAATCGGTTCATAATGCTGCTGTAGGGGTTCTTCAAAAGCCAGAACTTTTTTGGGAAGAAGCTGTTGAATCTAAATCTAAAATTTCAGCAATGGCTTTCTAATCAGTGACCTTCGTTCTGAATAAGAATAGAGTCGTTAACAAAAAAAAATGAAAAAACCGATCGCTCAGAAAGGAGGTCGTTTTTTTGTATTTGTAAAAAGCGATCTTCAAATTTCTCCAAAACAAAGCCAATTTTAGAATAGACCTTGCAACTTTTTGAGCATGATGATGTTCTGGTGAATACTCTCCCTCCTAAAGGAGGGAGAGTATTCACCCAAGCAAGCAAGAAAAGACCTTGAAAAGCTTTGAAAAAAGCAAAAGATGCCTCCGAATAAAAGCGTGTTTTTGTAATCCTGACTTATGACGAAGGCCAGTCTATAGAGGAATTAGCCTATTTATACCGTTCGTAACTCAAGAATCGGCTATTGGACGGGTTCAAGGCGCCAAAAATCGATTGGGGCAAAGTGGGTTGTATTGCCTCATACTAACCCACTTTGCCCCAATCGATTTTTGGCAGCTTTCAATCCCGCCTATAAACCGATTCTTCAGTTTTCTTCGGTATAACAGAACTTGAAGCTCGTTAAAAGTGAAATCGCCAGTGTAATACAACCGTTCTCTCTGCTCTTTTGAAATAGAGGAGATTTCCTTGAATACCATGTATTGCAAAATGAGTGGAGTTTACCAGCTCTTGTAGACAGGTAGAGGTGGGCTTTAGACCCACCCTTTAGTGTTTTTTAACGAAAATTCATTCGGTATGCCTCTACCATGAGAGGATCAATTCTTCTTGCGGTCTGAAAGTTATACTTCCCGCTCTTGATATTACTGATCATCACCATAGGAAGTTCTGTCACGCCAGAATGAATAAATTCATCGTTCCCAAGATATAAGCCAACATGGGTAATTCTTGTTTTTCCAAAGAAAACGAGGTCACCTGGCTGTAAGTCTTCTTGTGCGACAGGAGTAAAGAGGTTGCACCCAGCCTGGTGACGAGAATTGCGAGGGAGTTGAAGCCCCATTTCTCTAAAGAGCATTTGCACAAAACCAGAGCAATCAAACCCATAGGAAGAAGTTCCTCCCCACGTATAGGGAAGGCCCAAAAACTTTTTACTGAAGACGAGCATTTCTTCTAAAGTTTTAAATTGAAAGGAAAAGTCAATGTCGCCCCTTTGAATCCAAACTTTTTCTCCGGATAGGAGTTCCATGGAGACCCATCGCTCACCTGTATCGACTGTTTCATCTAATTTTACTTTAGAACCATAGGGGATCGTGAGAAGAGGTGGGTAGGGGGTTGTGTCAGTTACACGATAAATATGAGCAAAAAGACTCTTGATAGGTTTTAGATGATCGCTATTTTCATAGGATGGGTTAGTTATGAGCTGAGAGGACGGTATCCATCCTTCTACCCCATCTACAGTTCTAATCTTAGACCAATCGCTTATATGGTCTACAATTTCCACAACACTTCCGTAAATAGCTTGAGAGTTTATTTTCGTGTCTTCTTGTGGCTGAAGATAGATATTCACGACAGGGCGGTTGATGAGTTCACCTATAAGAAGTTCAGGGAAGTTTAAAAAAATCCCCGCTAAAAGCAGTAAAATACAGTGCATTGGCTATCTCCTTTCAAAAATTAAAGGAACTATTTTAGGGCAAGGAAGGTAAAAATGCAATGCAATCAAAGAGGCCTTTTAAGCATTTTCCCTTTGCCTTGTTGTAAAACAGTGACGAACATGGAGCCAAGTTCTTTCAAAAATGCGACAAATAGCTCCATTGGCCACAACATTTGGTCGCCAAGGGGCTTATATTAAAATTCGTAATTGGATTTTGGATGGAACCCTGGCCCCAGGAGATCAAGTACGAGACAAAGAATGAGCTGAGCAACCGGGCGTCAGCAGAACTCCGATTCGAAAAGCATTATTGCGCCTTGAAGACGAGGGGCCTGTGCAAACAAAGCCTAATCGCTCAACACTTGTCAGCAGCATAGATTTTCATAGTGCATTTTATCTTTATTCAATTGTATGGACTCTTGAGAAGCTCGCTCTGACCCAAGCATTAGGATCGATTACCGAATTTCACATCCAATAATGCCTGAGACTAATAAGAATTTTTTGCAAAAAATCAAGAGTCGGGATCGTCTAACTGGTTTCCCTTGTTTTTTCAACCGTCCGGAAATCTGCTGCGGGCTCCAATCCTGTTTTAGAAGTTCTTCAATCTCAATGGTCAAGTCGACTGACATGTTACGAAAAGACAGACTTTTTCTTCGATTTTAAGCTTGTTTTTGGGCTTCCTCTGGGGTGTAATGTTGGTCCACGCTATTGCATTTTAGCCCTCTTGTGATAGTTATACCGTTCGTAACTCAAGAATCGGCTATTGGACGGGTTCAAAGCGCCAAAAATCGATTGCGGCAAAGTGGGTTGTATTGCCTCATACTAGCCCACTTTGCCGCAATCGATTTTTGGCAGCTTTCAATCCCGTCCAACAGCCGATTCTTGAGTCACGAACGGTATAATGGATGAACTTCTAAGGCTCTGGCTATATCGGCCTGCGAATCGCCTCTTGCTGTTAAAATAAAAATCTGTCATTTTTTTGATAGGTCAGGTGGCTATAGTTTCCGGCCATAGGGTCTCCTAATATGGTGTTTTTACTCAAAAAACCAGAGTAAGAGATTTTTTACGCGTGGCCTATTTTATTTTTGACTCATCTGTTGCACTTGGCCCTTGAAAGGGCCGCCGGATGAACCTGAAAACTCAACACAAAAAAGGTACGTTATGACGAATTTCTCCAGAGGAAAAGCGCTGTTTTCCGTCTATTTTATTGCCTCAATTGACAATATTGGCTTTTGCATGGTGTTCGTCCTTTTCCCTCCCTTGCTTCTTAATCCTACATACGGCTTTCTGGCCCAAAATCCGAGCTTAATCGCAAAGCTAGTTGCTATGGGAGCTCTTTATGCCGCTTTCCCAGTTGGTCAATTGATCAGCGCTCCCGTGATTGGGGAACTAGCCGATAGATTCGGAAGAAAAAAACTTTTTTTAACCACAATTCTCCTCACGATCCTAAGCTATTTATTGACTGGATTGTCTATGAGTCTCAAGAACATGATTCTTATTTTCTTGGCTCGATTTCTCACTGGCCTCTTTTCTGGTAACCAAGGACTTTGCAACGCTTCAATCGCGGACTTGAGTCCAAATGAAAAAATGCGAGCAAGAAACTATGGCATTTTAACCGTAGTCTGGGGAATCAGTTTCCCGATTGCTCTACTCTTGGGAGGTATTTTTTCCGACCCTTCTCTTTCCACCCATTTTAGCCCTGCTGTTCCCTTTTATCTTGCTGCCATTTTTACCCTTTTAAATCTTCTGGCCGTCGTTTTCTTTTTCCCTGAGACATTGGATCATCTCGAAAAAAGAAAACAGCTCGACCTTATTAAAGGATTTCATAATATCAAAGACGCTTTACTCATGAAGAGTACGAGGAAATTTTTCCTGCTCATGCTCCTCTGGACTCTTGGCTGGGGCTACTCAATCACTTGGTATGGAGCTTATGCCATTCAAAGATTTGACATTTCACAACAAATGATCACTCTAGGCCTTTTGATCCAAGGCATCCTTTGGACATTAGGGGGAGCCGTCCTTAAACCGATTCTGCTCAAACGGATGGAAATCCTTCCCATTGCGCATCTTTCCTATCTTATGACCACTCTCCTGCTCGTTTTGACCGCATTCATGCCAACATTTATGACTTTTATCATAGTCTACTCCCTATCGGCTTTGATGGGCGCCGTTTCTCTTAGTTCTACTTTTAATCTCATTTCTATCTCCTCTCACATAACGTCTCAAGGAAAAGCAATGGGAATTGCTCAATCGATGAATTCTCTCGGTTTTTTTCTTGTTCCTATTCTAGGAGCTTTTACCGGAGCTCTTAGTATGTACACTTACTATCCGATCGCCGCTCTCTTTTTGGCAGTCGGGTCTCTGATTCTCAAAAGAAAGGCTTGAAAAAAGACTCAATTGAAGCTGATCCTTCGTAAGCGTCCAGGGGGAAGCTAATTCGTGCCCGTGTGCGCATCCTATTACCCATAAGTATTTCTTGCATTCCTTGGCAATTTTTGCTTGCCAAATATCTTAATGAAGTTTTTTATGTTTATTCATAAAAAAATTTACATCAGGTGTTTATGAGCTGGGCTGAGTTGGAATTTCAAACAATAGATTTAGGGGATGTTCGATTAAATCGAAGAGCAATCAACATAGTAGAGACATTAGGTCTGGCTCCTGGAAGAACGATACCCCAGACGTTCCAATCATGGGGAGACACCAAGGCGTGCTATAACTTTTCTATACCGTTCGTAACTCAAGAATCGGCTATTTGACGGGTTCAAAGCGCCAAAAATCGATTGCGGCAAAGTGGGTTGTATTGCCTCATATTAGCCCACTTTGCCGCAATCGATTTTTAGCAGCGATCTCCCGTCCAATGGCCGATTCTTGAGTCACGAACGGCATAAAGAATAAAATGTTTAAGTTCTCTGCTTGCATCTAAATTTTCTATGAGTAAAATCCATTTATACCGTACGTAACTCATGAAGAATGTAATGATCAGGCATCTTTTACGCTATTTAAGCTTGCTCGCCATAGCTGTAACCATGGAAGCCAAGCAAGAGACTTTTGATATAGAGGTTTTGAATTGGAACCCCCGAATCATCCTTTTACACAACTTTCTTAACAAGAAAGAATGCGCCCATCTTATTGCTCAAGCTACCCCTAGGCTTGAGCGCTCTGAAACCTTAGACGGAGAATCAGGAGAAGGGAAAGTCGTTGAAGAGAGAACAAGCTACGGGATGTTTTTCGAAGAAAGGGGCTGCGATTTCATTATCGAACGCATTGAAGAAAAAATTTCCCATCTGACGATGATGCCTGTTGCATGCGGAGAGAGCATTCAGGTTCTACGCTATGGACCAGGCGAAGAATTTAAGCCTCATTATGACTATTTTGATAGCAATAGCATCGGCGGCAAAGCAGCACTTGCTAATGGAGGACAAAGAATCGCCACGCTCATCATGTACTTAAACTCCGTAGAAGAAGGCGGAGAGACAATTTTCCCAGAAATCGATTTAAAAATTACTCCCAAAAAAGGAAATGCTATCCTCTTTTATAACTGCCGTCCAGATGGAAAGGAAGATCCGCTTACTTGCCACGGGGGAGCTCCTGTGATACAAGGAACCAAATGGATTGCCACAAAATGGATCCATCTTGAAGAAGTTCAATACAAACAAACTGAGCAAAGCAGTCTCTAAAACCAAAAGACATCAATGGACAAGCGAAAAAAAAATGGTTTGTCTTTTCCGGATTGTAAAAACTTGAGGAAAAAGCCACCGCATTCCAGGCATGGCTCTGTCGCATCTATTCTCATTGCATTCCACAACTCTATCCTGAAGGTTTTGTGAGAGGAAAAAAGACCAGAGTTTTTACAATTGTGATCGATAAGCCGCAGCGTATACTCATCCTTGCTTGTTTCTTCAACCAATTTATACCGTTCGCTACTCAAGAATCGGCTATTGGACAGGCTCAACGCTAGCAAAAATCGATCGCAACAAAGTGAGCCAGTATTACTGAATACAACTCACTTGGTTGCGATCGATTTTTGGCGGCTTTCAATCCCGTCCAATAGCCGATTCTTGCGTCGCGAACGGATATATAGCACTTCCGGTTGAAAGGCGCCCACCCTTTTAATCATCCGGACCTGCCTCAAGGCTTATATTTGAGAGATTGTTATCTTCCCTTGCTTCCATAATTCAATCAAATCAGGCTGCCCTGCCAAAGGAGTTGGCACAACCAATTGATCTTTATTTTGCTCAAATTCTTGTTGAGATACAGGAGGAAACATATCAAACTCAAAACGGGCAAACGTTTTCATAGAAGCTACGTACACTTTCCTGTCCGTGGATAAAGGCGCAAATTTTCCAATCGCTTCTTCGGGATTTTGAGAAATATCCTCGGCAAGAACATAATAAAGATGCTCTTTCTCAGCCTTTCTTTGAACTCCGCAGATAATGATTGGGACGTGTATGCTATTAGAAATCCTTTCCGCCCCAATCTTCCAGCCATATACAGTCACATCAGGATAAGTTGAAATTTGCCCATCGAATCGACTAGGTTCCACAGAATAACAACGAGGACCTACCGAAGAAATCCCAACAAACGGTCCTCTAGCTAAAGCATCATGCACACTTTCAACTGTAGCCGGTTGTATTAAATAAGGCTTTTTCCATGCATTTTCTGGTTCACTAGGACGACAGGTCCAGTTCCGATTTACGATAATTTCTTCTGGCACTTCCTTGTAAAAAGACAACACATTTAACATAAAATCTCCTTGGTTGAGCGAAGACATATACCATTCGCTTGTCTTTACCGTCAAGAATTACTTAATCCATCTATCCCAAGAAGCGTATCGTTCTATAATCGCTCCTTTTGGGAGCGATGCGATGATCAATAGGGCGGCGCTGGCAAGGCCGCTGATGAGTACGGCAGTGGATCCTGAGGAAAAGATAAGATTCAGTATGAGTATTGCTATCCCAGCCAGGATATTCACAAAACGCGCTGTTCGAGTCACTTCTGCCGTAGCCACTGCGGCTACAGTAACAATGATCGCTCCCATCCAATAATCGCAATTGGCGCTCTCTGTCGTAAAGGGCAAGATGGTTGGCCGCGCCATTAACCAGACGCCAATCATGGCCTGCAAAACGATGGGCCATGGCAAAGAAATGCCCTGATAGCTCGCCGCCCAGCGTTGTCTAATAGACCAATGCCTGCGATCTGGATCTTTTCCTTCATAGCCGAGTACATTGCCGCCCAACCAAAAAAACGACCAGAATTTTTTCTTCTGCTGATAAGCTAAGATTAAAAATTGCCCCACTGCTATCGATTCATGCACGGCTAGAGGGACGGAAATGAGTAGAGCCGCCGCATTGATTAAACAAAATCCGCACCAAGCGCCCACGACAACCGGCTGCATAATCACTAATAAAATGCTTGTTGCGCCTAGAGGGATCACAAGTAAAACAAAGGAAACCACGATAAAAGGAGCCGTACGCCAGCGCGCGCGCGAGCCCATAAAACCGATCAGCACTTCCAATATATAAGCAACGGCACCGAAACCGGCATCGGAGATCGGAAAAGATTTCGACAGAGGAGATTCCGTGACTCTGTCAGAACCGTCGCCAAAAAATGGATCCCATACGTGAGGTATATAACCTAACTGATGAGCCGCTAAATAACGCGAGAGAAAAAAGCCGAGCAATGCCAGAGCAATACCAAGCCATCGTCTAATCCATGAAGAGGGATTATAGGACCAGCTGGGAGGTTTGTCAGGCCCTGGCAAATCATGGCCAGCTCGCCCTGGAAGCCCTGGAATGAGTATGGCAAAGGCGATCAGTAAACAAGCGATTAATGTATCGACTAAATAAGTAGTTGCAGTTGGCGACCAAAAGATCAGCGGCGCAAACAAGAGCCAAAATGCTACAATAGCAGCCCCCCACCTTAGTAAACCAAATCGAGGGTTAAAGGCGATCATTTCTACAAAGATAATCGCAACGCCAGACAGGATATCGCTCTTGACTAAGGCCGCACTCTGATAGTCCAAGAGAAAAGGCTGACTGATAAGCCATATCGCCAATATGCCGTTGGCTATATAAGTCCAAAGAGTTTTGTAGTGATAAAACCTTATCTCATGTAAAAACTGCTGCGCGCTTTTACCTACTGCTTCTTGAAAATCTTGAATGATCATTTGCTTGCCTCGAGCTCTCGTTCAATTTTTTTTAACTAGCGCATAAGCAAAAGTCAATCATCATTCATTGCGGCTTATAAACTCCTCAATATCGTTGGAAAGCAAAAGATCGATATTCGATCGAATTTTTTGATCAGGCCAATCCCACCAAGCGATAGAAAGCAACCTGTCGATCGTCTCTGGATCAAATCGATAACGAATGATTTTGGCCGGATTGCCGCCTACGATGGCATAAGGAGGCACGTCTTTAGCGACTACAGATTTAGCTCCAACGACAGCGCCGTCTCCGATCTTCACTCCAGATAGAATAAAAGCGTCCATGCCAATCCAAACATCATTTCCAATGATGACATTGCCCTTCGTTTTAGGATGGCCTTGAATATGCCCAGCCACTCTAGGCCATAAAACATTAAAAGGATACGTGGTAACCCAATCGACTCGATGCTCTCCTCCAGTCAAAACAACAACTCCCGAAGCGATCGAACAATACTTTCCAACTATTACCGTTGCCCCTTCTCCCCATCCAACCTCATGGATTTTTCCATAAGAACCTTTTCCGTACTCTACGCCCAGTAGACTCAAGGCAAAACTAAAACATATAAGAAAAACAACACAAAAACAACGAATCATAATTAACCTCAAAATATATTAAAAAAATTAAGCCTAAAACTTTATAAATTTAAATAAAAGAAATTTGAAAAAAACAGGCAATCCGCTCGTATGAGAAAAATCCCATCTATGCTAAACTGCCTGCATGGAAGAAGAAAGAGTGTCGAAAATCATGGCCCGCCGCGGGCTCTGCTCTCGAAGAGAGGCGGAGCGCTACATGGCAGAAGGCCGAGTGCGCGTAAATGGCGTTTTAATCACTGAGCAAGGGACAAAAGCTCCTCTCAACGCTAAAATTGAATTTGACAGCGCTAAACTTCAAAGAGTCACTGTAGCGCTCAATAAACCTCTTGGCATTATTTCAAACCTCCCTCAAAAAGGTTATCGGGAAGCAAGAGACCTCATCACCCCTGAAAATCGTTATGATCAAGGCGATCCCATCGATCCTGCATCGCTGCATGTCGTCGGCAGATTAGATATCAACTCCAAAGGGCTGCTGCTTCTTTCTTCAGATGGACGAATCGCCCAAACAGTCATCGCGGCCGATTCGGAAGTAGAAAAAGAATATATTGTCCGCTGCGCTGGGCCCATTCCAGAAAGGGCGATCGCCAAACTCCGCTTCGGACTTTGGCTCGATGGAGAGCCTCTTAAACGAGCAGAAGTCGATCGAGCAGGAGACCACGCACTATCCATGGTGCTCAAAGAAGGAAAGAACCGGCAAATAAGACGCATGTGCGAGCTCGTAGGATTAGAAGTTACTTCATTAAAAAGGGTGCGCATCGGCAACATTCAACTCGGTTCTCTTCCCCTGGGCCAATGGATGGTCGTCTCTTACAAAGATTAATCTGGCTGGAATTCGATGCCAAAAGAAAATGCCCCTTCAACCCCAACTATAAGTAACTGGCTAAGCGCTCACTACAATATAAAGGCTGTTTCTCTTGCCCGTCTTTCTTTGGGAGCAGATATCTACGCTTCAACTTACAAGGTGCAAACAGACGACCAGAAAACGTACTTTCTTAAACTTAAGCACAAAAACCATCATGACATCAGCATGGATATCATCGAGCTATTGCAACATGCCGATCTTCAACAAATCATTTGCCCCATCAAAACGATCCACGGCAAAACAAGTCAATCCACAGGAGATTTTAACCTCATTGTCTACCCGTTTATTCAGGGAGAAGATGGATTTCATCGCCCTTTAACAGACGATCAATGGAAGATCCTTGGCAAAGCATTAAAGAAGGTGCATGAAGTAAGCGTACCTTTTTCTATTCAAAACCGCCTTCGGAAAGAGACCTATTCGCCAAGATGGCGCGAGGCCGTCCGATCGATCTACGCTCATTTTGAAACTCTGCCAATCGCTGATGAGATCGCCCAAGAACTATATAAGTTGATGAAGGAAAAAAAGCTTGAGATCCATCAGCTTTTAAACCGCGCAGAAGAACTTAGCCAAACGGTTCAACACCTATCGCCTCCATTGGTTCTTTGCCACTCCGATATTCATGCGGGCAATGTACTCATTGACGAAGAGCATGTGATCTACATCGTGGACTGGGATGAACCGATGATGGCGCCCAAAGAACGGGACTTGATGTTTATCGGGGGCGGCGTTGGAAACGTTTGGAACCGACCGCATGAAGAAAAGCAATTTTATGAAGGCTACGGGAAAACTGAGATCAACTCGAAAATCTTGTCATATTACCGGCATGAACGGATCGTGGAAGATATCGCCATCTATAGCCAAGAGCTGCTTTTAACGGCAGCCGGCGGCGAGAACAGATCGACCATGTATCAGCATTTTGTCGATATGTTCGCGCCGCAGGGCGTCATCGAAATAGCTTTTAAAACTGGTAAAGCTTAAGAACTTATCGATAAAAAAATCTTCGCATCTTGCGAAAAACCCTCCTCTCGCAATAAAATACCCAGAAACTAGGTATTTTTCATGAAACCGACCAACAAAACAAGATACGCCATTTTAGGCATACTTTCAGACGGCCCCACTACAGGATATGAGATCAAATCTCTGATGGGGAGATCGACTAGCTATTTTTGGAGAGAATCAGATTCAACGATCTATCCGACGTTAAAAATTTTAGCAAAAGAAGGAAAAGTACTTTCCGAAACCCTTTACGTGGGCAAAAAAAAGAAAGAAATGTTTTCTATTACGAAAGCTGGACAAAGTGAGTTTAAAGCTTGGTTCAACAGCCCGACAGGATCAGAAACCCCTCGAAATGAATTTTTACTCAAACTCTTTTTTGTTACCAATCAAGAAGAGATGAGCCGACTATTTCAAGAAAGATTAGAAAAAGCAGAAAAAACTTATCAAGAATACAAAAGCATTGAAGATAGGCTGGAAAAGCTAGACGATTACCCTCGAAAAGCCATTCGTCTTCTCTCGCTGAGATATGGAATCTCTCAACTTACATTAGAAATCACATGGTTAAAAGAAGGAATTTTAAAATATGCTCATCGCTAAACACACCGTAAAAACAAAAGCTACCGCCCAACAAGTTTGGAATATTTGGCAAGACGTGCCCCATTGGAAAACCTGGGATGAGCAACTTGAATTAAGTCAGATCGACGGCCCCTTCCAAGCTGGCACGACTGGCTATACAAAATTTAAAAACACACCTCTTTTGAAAACTCTATTAACGGAAGTGATCCCAAATCAATTGGTCGTCCAAGAGACTTATCTCCCTTTGACAAAAATTGTCAGCTATCAATCAATGATACAAAAAGAAGATCGAACGGAAATCACATTTCAAGTAGAGGCTCGAGGGCTCTTGTCATTTTTCTATGCCCGTATGCTTCGACGATCGGTAAGAAATAAACTTCCATTAGAGATGGAAAAAATGCTTAAAAGAGCCAAGGCTCAAGAAGTTTCCTGAGCCCTGCGGGAAAAATCTTTCGTCCAAAATTGACTAAGAAGAAATCCCCTCATTTTTCTCGGCAAAACATCGGGTGTCGTAAATCAGATCAATGTTCGAGATCAGCCCATCTTGAAAACTTAGCAGTGATTCATCGCGAGAAGTCCAAACCATCTATTGCGCTTGCACAGTCTCAGCAGGAGGAGCTACTGGAAGGACAATAATCTCGCTATAAGCAGGCAGCTTGATCTTCTTGGCATTTTCAGGAAGAGGAGGGATGCCTGAGGTCCGTTTTTGGATAAATTTATAGAGTTGAGGCGATTCAAAATAAGCGCTATGCGAATCGACAATTTCCGAACAATCAACCAATTGAACGTGCTTGGGAAGTTTAGCCATGTTTTCAATACCAGAGCTGCCTAAAGCTTTATCGAATTCAGCCATCGTATAAAGATATTCCAACACCTCATCTTCTTCAGAATAGGCAACATAGACCTCTTTGCAATTTTTGATCGAATCATAATAAACCTCTCCTTTTTGGATCGATTCATTATCAACTGCCGCTCCTAAAGAAAAATAATTCGTAACAAGTCCAGGCTCTTTGACTTTCTTCATCGCTTCTAAGAAAAGATAATTTCCCATGCTATGGGCCATGACATCAACCTGCAAGGCTTTGGAAGCGATTTGATCGATCAATTGAAAGGTTCTTTTCGTAATCTCTTCTGCGTTTTCTTTCGCTTCAAAATATTCAAGCCTCGAGTCGCATCCAGGCCAGAGATAGCCGATGATTTCATCGTAAAAAACCTCGTCTTTGGAAAAATAAGAATCGATGTTCTTTTTCACGGTAAAATAGGTAGAGAGGACAGATTCTTTGTCATTATTAAATCCATGAAACAAAACCAACACTTTTTTCCCTTTCAAATCGGAAAAAGCCGGCTCTTTCTCGTCAAACGTTCCATCTTCATGAACCAAATGCATCTCAGTCGCATCAGAATGAAAATCCGCCGTCCAAAACTCTTGTCGATCGCTAATCATCCACATCATAGAAGCTAACAGGGTTGCTGCTGTAAACATGATCTCTCTCCTTTGACACAAAAAAATTATCACTCCATTTATATCATATATATATATTTTTAATATATAGCAATTCCAGAGGAAGGACACCTAAGACCATGAAAGATGCAAGCTTATTCATCATTCCAGGCAATCCCCCATCTCTTCACTTCTATCAATTGCGGGGGGACGAAATACAAGAAAAATACCCAGGATGTGCTCTTTGTCTCTATTACTTCTACGCAAGAACGAAATATTGTATACCCAACGTGATTCAAAATTTGGCCGCAGGCAGGTTCAAAGCGCCAAAAATCGATTGTTACAAAAGGGGGTTGTATTGATTTAATACTACCCCCCTTTGTAACAATCGATTTTTGGCAGCTTTCAATCCCGCCTAGCGGCCAAATTTTGAATCACGTTGGGTATATTAAAAACCTTATCAAAATTTTGCGAACAGTCTCTTATGGAAACAACGCAGAACACCTAAAAACATTTCTCGCGAACTCTCTGGAAACCTCCTCAATTATTTCTCTATGGAAAGAAGCTTTGTCCCCGGCAAACGCCGCAAGTAGTTTTCTCATCAGCTCTACATAGCCTTCAAATCCTATCGCTGCAGCTAGCTCTTGCTGATATTCTTCTATCAGAGTGGATAAAAGAGGTTCTTCTTGGCTAGCCTCTCCTTCCTTTTTAAGTTGTAAAAGACCTTCAAACATCTCTTTAGACATCTGTTCTATTAGCTTTCTTAGCTCTTTTTTTGCCAGGTTTAGATAGGTAGAATCGTTGACTACAGGAGGAAGATTTACTTTATTTGCAAAGTGATTGATCCATCGATCCACTTCATAAGCGATGCCTTCATAATCATGATAGATTTCTTCTTGCTCTTTACTAAGAAAAACTTCCTGCAAAGGCACATGGATCATCGAATCCGGCTTAAGACGTACAAATCGAATGCTTTGCTCCAAATCACTTTCAGAAACCTCCACAAACGATCCCTTTAAACAACTAGCTAGATTCGTGATTTGGATCCAATAACACTTTCCTTCTTCAACAGCAACGAGTTCATCGTGTGGAACAAGCCAACAATCTTCACACACTTCGTCGCCATGTTGTCGAAAAATCCGCGCTGCAAAGCTGATCGTCTTGGCTGTTTCAGGAGTAATATAAAGAGTATCTCTGGTCTCTTGGATTTCATTAGTATTGTGTTTAATCCAAAACGCAGGATACTGCATGATTTCCTGATCGGCCGTTGGAAAAAGCGGAATTGAAATGTTAACGTTTACCTTGTCAAAATACAAATCTACACCTGAAATACTCCAAATATCTCCAGATGCACTTTGAAGTTGCGTAGGTCCAAAATAAGATATCCCAAATGTTGCTGCGCTATGTGCTGCCATCATCTTCCTCAATTAAAAATGAGGAAGATCCTATAAAAAAATGAAAATGGCATCAACTCTTTTGTGAAGAAATCTCAAAGAAAACTATTCAGGAAGATATTGCTCAGGATGCTCAGATAAAGGTTGCTTGCACTCGTCGCTGCATAAATTATATTCCTTTCCTTTGTGAACATATGTATCGCTTCCATTCACCGCCTTTCCAGAAACAGGGCACAACTCATTATTCACTTGGATCGTTTTCGCAGCTGTCGGCCGCATCAAGATATACCCAAGTAAAACAACTAAAATCACCCCAAGAATGATTCCCACCTTCGATTTCATAGAACCTCCTCTCAACAATTAGCGTTCATTTCGATATATGATTATTTTTCTTTTAATGTATACAAAAATCAACAAAAAAATAAAAACCTATTCAACACCGCTCGCGAACATATATAGTGCTTCCGGTTGAAAGGCGCCCAAGATTTTTGTTTTAACGGTTCAATTTTTCAACTATTTTGGCAGGGTTCTATACCGAAGAAAGCTGAGGAATCGGCTTACAGGCGGGATTGAAAGCTGCCAAAAATCGATTGTCATCAAGGGGGGAAGTATCGAGGCAATCCCCCCCCTTGATGACAATCGATTTTTGGCGCTTTGAACCCGCTTGTAAGCCAATTCTTCAGCTTTCTTCGGTATATATAGCAAAAAAATACTAAGACGATGTACAATTAAGGCCTAATAAACATTCGTACACCTCGTTTTTAAGAACTCTTGTATGACACAACTTTCTTTTTTCTCACCTAAAAAAAAACACTCCCTTATACCCAACGTGATTCATAATTTGGCCGCTAGGCGGGATTGAAAGCTGCCAAAAATTGATTCTTACAAAGGGAGGTAGTATTAAATCAATACAATCCCCCTTTGTAAGAATCAATTTTTGGAGCTTTGAACCCGCCTGTAAGCCGATTCTTCAGCTTTCTTCGGTATAAAATGGATTAAAAAAATTTAATTTGGATCGATTATGACATTAAGATTTACAGCAAACAACTTTCAAGGAAAGGGAAATGAGGTTTATTTTGCTGCTTACGGCAGCTGCATTCAACAAGAAGCAGGAACTCAGAATAAAATTCCTCTGCCTGTAAAAAAAGGAAACAACGAAAATTATTCAAGCGCTTGGCAGTTAGCCAACGATTTAACAATTCCTATCGATTTTTTGAGAATATCTAGCACGAATACCGCAAATACTAGACTCAATCAATCTAGAATTACCCTTGTACCTACAAAAGATGGAATTCCAACAAATCTTTACATAGCTGAATCCATAGCCCACAAAAAAAATCTTTTTAACAAAAGTATTTTAGCGCGCACCAGCGAATCAAAAAAACATTTAACTGCATCGATAATAGCCTTGAAAGGACGAGAAGACATTTGCAATCAAGAAGAATGTAAAAAAGGCGCTAGCAAGGGAGACGATCATATCATGTATGTTATAGCCGAAGATTTTGAGCAATCGGCGAAAAAGAGCAGTAATAGAGATATACTGATTAAAAAGTTCAACGTGGCTGGCAAAATTTTTACTGCTCGCTATAACTGCAATACTGTAAAAGAAGAAACAATAAAGAATTTTGCACTTTGGCTCATAGCCCACAATGGAAAAGCAATCGTCATGACGGCCCTCCCAGCCAACCTTCTCGATAAATCAGAACGTCAAAATGTTCTGAAACAAGAATCTTACAAAGGGAACTCTGTTACAGGTTTAAAGCAACGTTCTCTAAGCTACTATCAAAATTTGCCACAGACGACACAAAAAACCCATCAGGCTTATATGAGCATCTTTGAGCCCTCTTAAGGGGTATATCTTGCTACCATCTATGAATATAAAAATGATCGTTACTTACGACGGAACTCGTTATTTTGGCTGGCAAAAAACAAAAACAGGCCCCAGCATACAAGAAACACTTGAGAAGGCTTTGTCGACTTTATTGAAAAAGCCGATTTCTATTGAGGCGGCGTCTCGGACTGATCGGGGTGTTCATGCGAAAGGGCAAGTGGCTCATTTTCTTCTTGATCAACCCCGAGATTTGCCTCGCTTGATCTACAGTCTCAACTCCCTTCTTCCCTTCGACATCAGAGTGTTGCAAATGGAACCGATTGCAGACGATTTTCACCCAACCCTGCAGGCTCTTAGCAAAGAATATCAATACTTTATTTGCAATCGGCCTGTTCAAGATCCAAAGGATCGTCTCTATTCTTGGCATATTCACGAACCTCTCGATGTAGAGGCGATGCGGGAATGTGCAAAGATCATGCTTGGAACTCATGATTTCGCTGCATTTACAACAATCGAGCGCGAAGATACAATGAGGACTTTATTTGCTATTCACATCATCGCTGATCCTAGCGAGCTGTTAGAGATTTGCATTGAAGGAGATCGATTTCTCTACAAAATGATGAGGCGGCTGGCAGGAACTTTAGTCGCAGCGGGCAAGAGAAAAATATCTCCAAAAGAGATCTCTTCCCTACTCGAAACCCCCAATCGGACCCAAGCTGGAATGACAGCTCCCGCCCACGGTCTTTTTTTATATAAGGTACATTTTACAACTACACGAGCTTCTTTATGATTTCAAGAAACGACCCTTGCTGGTGCGGCAGCGGACAAAAATGGAAAAAATGCCACTATCCTACGATTCCTTCCAACGAGCCTTTAGCCAAAAGGTATCTCGATGCTTATGGCATTCTTCTTAAAACGCCTGAGCAAATCGAAAAGATCCGCACTGCGTGCCGCATCACCTCCGATCTTTTAGGCAAGCTTTGCTCTGCTGCCAAGGCCGGCGTCACCACGCTCGAGCTCGATGAGCTCTCCCGAACACTCCATAAAAAATACAACGCCATTCCAGCCACTCTCGGCTACGGCTCACCCCCCTATCCAAAAACAATCTGCACGTCTCTCAACGAAGTCATCTGCCACGGCATCCCTGACAACCGTCCTCTTCAAGAGGGGGACATCCTCAACATCGACGCATCTTGCATCGTTGACGGCTACTTTGGCGACACAAGCCGCATGGTCGCCATCGGCTCTATCTCGGAGGAAAAGCAGCGCGTCATAGACACTTCCCTCACTTGTCTACTCAAAGCCATCGAAGTGTGCAGCCCCGGCCGCTACATCTCCGAAATCGGCCAGGCAATCGAAGATTACGCCAAAACCCAACATTGCTCCGTCGTCAATCAGTTCGTAGGCCACGGCATCGGCATCGCCTTTCACGAAGCCCCCGAAATCCCTCACCACTACAACCGGGTCAACATCCCCTTCGCCCCTGGCATGATCTTCACCATCGAACCCATGATCAACGCCGGCGTCCGAGAAGGGATCATCGACCCCAAAGACGGCTGGACAGTCCGCACAAAAGACGGCAAACCCTCCGCTCAATGGGAACACACCATCCTCATCACCGAATCAGGCCACGAAATCCTCACCCTTTTGTGAGCCCACGCTTCCGGGGCTCCGCCCCAAACCCCGCCAAAGGACTGTCGTCCTCTGGACTCCTGTTGTTTTTTATCTATCATCTTCCGCAGCGGAAGATGATACAAAACAAATAGGTGTCCAGAGGACGACAGTCCTTTGGCGGGGTTTGGGGCGGAGCCCCTTTAAGAGGCGAGCCTCATCTAAACGCTTAAAATGCGATGAGCTGGCGCAAGGCGCTCTCGACGTCTTTGGCTTGAGGCAGGACTTCGTCTTCGAGGTCTTTGCAGTAGGGGACGGGGCAATCTTTGCCTGTGACGCGCATGATGGGAGCATCGAGGGAGAAGAAGGCTTCTTCGGCGGCTCTGGCGGCGAGTTCCGCGCCGAAGCCGCAATTGCGGGCGGCTTCGTGAACGATGAGAAGCTTGCCGGTTTTGCGAAGAGATTTGAGGACTGTGGCAAAATCGAGAGGAACGATAGTGCGAAGGTCGATGACTTCGACGGAGAGGTTTTCTTTGGAGAGGAGCTCGGCAGCTTCGTTGGCGAGAAGAACAGTCATGCCCCAGGCGACGACGGTGACGTCAGTACCTTCGCGGACGACGTGAGCTTGACCGAGGGGGAGAAATTCTTCAGGGCCCGTTTCTGGACGCGCGCAGAAGAGACGCTGGCGATAGAGAGCTTTGTGCTCGAGGAAAATGACGGGGTTCGGATCGTGGATTGCGGATTTGAGGAGACGCTTGGCATCAGCTGCATTGCTCGGGATGACAACTTTAAGACCTGGGCAGTGGCTTAAAAAAGCCTCGATGCTTTGAGAGTGGTAGGGACCGCCTTGGATATAGCCGCCGTAGGGCATGCGGATGACGACGGGACAATGCCACTGGCCTTTGGAGCGGTAGTGGAAACTGGCGAGCTCATTGAAGAGCTGATTCATACCAGTCCATGAATAGTCAGCAAATTGAATCTCTGCAATCGGTTTATGGTGCCCATCGAGAGATAGGCCGAGTGCTAGGGCTACAATGGTCGATTCAGCTAGAGGCGTGTTAAAACAACGGTGAGATCCAAATCGCTCTGTGAAGGCTCGCGTGATGCCGAAAACGCCTCCCTTGCCATGGGCCACATCTTGACCAAAAACAATCACGCCAGAATCTCTTTGCATCTCTTCATTCATCGCATGATTGAGAGCGTCCATGATCACAATCGATTCGCCGGGAGATGAAGGAAGAGACTGGGGAAGAGAAACATCTTTGAATACGTGATCTAAAACACTCTCTTTTTGCGGGAAGGGAATTTGATCTGCGGCAAGCGCTGCCGTCTCTATGTCTTGGAAGTGCTGAGCTCGCAAAGCGTCGATCTCTAACCGGGTACAATACTCATGCGCAACGAGCCACTCTTCGAATCGTTCGATTGGATCGCGGGATTTCTCCTCAGCGATTACCTCCTCTGTCTTGTATTTTTTCGGATCATCGCTGCTGCTGTGAGAGCCGATCCGAGGCACTTTAGCCACCACCAAACTCGGTCCTTCGCCAGCTCTTGCCTTGGAAACTGCTTGATGCAGAGCTTGGGCCGTTTCTACGTAATCACAGCCATCTACATCATGAACCGAAAGACCTTCATAGCCTCTGGCCATCTTGACAATGGTGCCGCCGGCCGTTTGCTCATGGCTCGGCACCGAAATCGCCCATCCGTTGTCTTGGATCACAAAAACAAGGGGCAAACGATGGATAGAAGCAAAATTCAGCGCTTCGTGAAAATCTCCCTGAGAGGTAGCTCCATCGCCGGCAGATACATAAACGACTTCCTGAGCGCCGCGCAACTGGGCTGATTTTGCAACTCCAACGGCTTGAAGAAATTGAGAACCTACGCAGCTTGATTGACAAGGAATTCTTAATTCGCGGTGAGAAAAATGCTCTGGCATCATCCGTCCGCCAGAATGATTCACAACGTCTCTTGCTAAAAAGACAGCGAAGATCTCGGAAAGCGAACACCCGAGGCCGATGGCAAACGCGCGGTCTCGATAATAAGGTAATCCCCAATCCGTTCCAGGAATCAAGGCCATGGCCGATAAGACGCCGATCATTTCATGTCCGGCAACAGGCAGATGAAAGGTCCCTCCCTTGTTTTGACGAACAAGCTTATTCATCTTATCATCCATAAAGCGGGTATAATGCATCGCCTGAAGCGCGCGCAAAACCCGGCCTTTGGCCAAAAGAAGAGAATCAACTAAACTATCTACTTGCAAGCTCATAGAAAATATTTTCTTTAGTGTCCCCAAAGGAGGAAATTTCACTGGTAAGTATACCCTATGAATGCCTTATTTGTCTTTTTTACTTTTGATCTGCGTAACTTTCTTGATGGCGAAGCGGCGCCGTTTTTGGCTCGCAAATTCCTCAGGTTTTGAGTCTTTGCGAGGACGTCCCCTCTTTTTAGGCAAGACGGCGTCAATCGCCAAATCCAGCTTGGGGGAAACGGTCTCGGGAGCCAATTCAACGGCTTTACTTTCGGACAATTTATGCTTGGAAGCTGGCGGCTGAAATAATTTTTTGGTTTCTTTTACACCAGGAACGTTCTCTATGCCAGCTAATCGATCTGACAGGTGGCGCAAAGATTCTAAGCGGGCAGACAAAGCTTCCAACTTCTCATCGACCATCAAACGGGGACTTCCTCTAAGCGAAGCCAATAAATGCTCTTCCGTTTCAAACTTAGAAGAGAACGTCACAGAAGCCGCAGATGTGATATCTGGCAGATAGAGGAAAGGACGGCAGGCAGAAGGGACTTGCGTGTAGATATCCATGCTGACTTGAGGCTCAAGTTCAACTTTGATAGCTTGCTTAGGAGGACGTCCCCTCTTCGGACGAGGATTTAAAGCCTCATTCGAATAATAAGTCTTGGCTTTAGCCACAAGAACATCTCTCGCTTGCGAAATATCTTTAGGCACTTTCGTCTCAAAAAGTTGACGCTTCATTTTTTCCAAAATATTTTTCGTCAGATCTAAATCCTCCTCAAAAACAAATTGGACATTATATTGTCTTAACCACTCAATAATCCGAATGCGTGAACGCTCTACATAATACTGCTGCCATTTTTCCAGCTCAGTCAAATGATCATAAATAAATTCCAGAAAATTTTCTCTCGCCTCTTTCGAAGAAATAATATCAAGCAGCTTTTCTTTCGTATCAATGTCATAGACCTTTTCATGGACAAATCCCTCCATGAATTTTTTGATCTCATAGAAAGTCATTTTAGGCAAAAGGCAATACCGATCTCCATTCTCTAAGAGCTCACCCTCAAGAGCTTCCAACTCATCGAGAGCTTTGTCTAGATCCACGTAAATCAAAAACCCCTCAACCTTATCCATATAAAAATCACGTTCATCATCGGATTTGGCAAAAGCATCCATCAAACGATGGTACCGAAGAATTAAAGGGCTTTTAGCTTGAGGAAGAGAAACTTTCATAACAGACCGAGTTACTTGTATGTTCCATGGTAGCACTCCCTAGATTCTGCTTCAAGAAAAAATACCCTTCCATAAGAAATTTAGAAAGGAAGAGATCTGCTAAAAGGAAGAACAAACGAAATCCCCATGATCACAATCAAGGAGCAAACAAACATTTGACGCGCCCAAATTTGGTCGTTAGCCACTTCAAAACCCCGAAGAGAGAGATAGACCCAGGCAAGACTTAAAGGGATAACCACGCAAAGATAAAGCGGCCCGCATAATCCATAGAGCGTGGGTAAAAGGGCTACCCCAAAAAAGAGCGTGGTATACCCCAAAATATGAAATTTGGTCATCAAAGGACCTTTTGTCGTTGGGAAGATAGGAATAGAAGCGCCGGCATATTCTTTCGCCCGATACATCGAAATAGAGAAAAAATGGGGCATTTGCCAAAGAACTAAAAGACTAAAAACAATGAGCGTGCCTACATCGAGATGGCCGCTTGCTGCACAATATCCGACAACTGGCGGCATGGCTCCAGCAATGCTGCCGACGAAAATAGCAGTTGCATGGCGATACTTCCAAAAACTGTAAAGGCCCGCATAGACAAAAAAACCTGTAAAAGCAGCCAAAACAGCCCAGACGTTCGTGTATAACGAGAGGATCGAAAAACCCAATACGCCGAGAATGACAGCGAAAATAAGAGCATTTTTCGGAGAAACGCTTCCCACGACAAGAGGCCTTCTTTTTGTCCTTTCCATTTTACTGTCAGCTTCCTTATCAATATAATTATTGATAACGCAAGCAGACGCGATTACGCCAAAAAGTCCCAAGACCGTCCATAAAAAAAGAAGGTAATCGACCCGCTCTCGAGAAGCCAAAATAAATGCGCTAGACGTTGTGATGAGATTGCCCGCGATGATCCCAGGCTTTGTCAGTAAGTAATACGTTTTCATCCTAAAAAATCCTTTCTATTCAACAGGCTCCGGCATCATGTTGTAATTTAGATGGGTCATGATCCATAAAGACCCGATCACTAAAATCAACACAACTAACACCATGAAAAGAAAAACCAAAATATTCCAGCGTGGTTTAGGCTCTCTAAACAAATTGAAAAATAAGACAAGCTGTAAAAAAGCTTGAGCAAGCCCTAAACTAGATACAACAAGGCCCAAAGCAAGGCCAGAAAATAACTGTTTGACAGCGACAAAGTAGGCCGCTAGGACAAAAAACGCCGAAAGAAAAAATCCAAAAACATACGATCTCCCCGTTCCGTATTCCAGACTTTGAGGAGGCTCGTCAACATGATTTTTCTCTGCATTCATCAACTGCCTCCCGTCAAATACACCAAGGTAAAAGTAAAAATCCAAATGAGATAAATAAACTGCCAGTAGATCCTTAAACAAGTCAGGCGTCTTAATACTGCCGCCGTAAAACCTCGGCTATAAAGCTGAAGGCCAAAAAAGATCATGAGTAAAAGACCGATGACAATATGCGCGCCGTGAGTGCCCACCAAAGTAAAATAAGCCGATAAAAACGCGCTGCGGCCCCAACCATTGCCTTCAGATGCGAGGCGGCTCAATTCAGTCCACTGCATGCCAAAAAAGAGAGAGCCTAAAAGGAAACTCCCCGCGAGCCAAAGCAGCAGTTTTCGCTTGCTTTCGCGGGGAGCCGAGAGCATCGCCATGCCGCAAGCAAAACTGCTAGCGAGTAAAATAAGCGTTTGGACAAGAGCTGCCGGCAAATGGATAATCTCTCGAGGCGTCGGTCCGCCAAACGTACCTCGCTCTAAAACGACGTAAGCTGCAAAAAAAGAGGCAAACATCACGCAGTCGGTCATCAGATAGAGCCAAAACCCAAAAATCGTGTTGGAGGAAATATCGTGATGCGTATCGGGGTAGGAAGATTTTGTCATACAAAATCCTTTTGTCTTTCTATTTTTTCCACTTCGCTTGCAGAAATGTGGTAATCCGTATGCGTATCCGATAAGCGGAGAACCAGGCAAACAATGATGCCAACGAAAGAAAAGGCTGCAAGCCACATCATGTACCAAATGAGTCCAAAGCTAAGAGAGAAACTCAAAGCGCCAAGATAGACGCCATACGGGGTGTTTTTAGGCATATGGATTTCTGTATAGCGATGAGATGGTTTAATCCCCTTCCGCTTCATCTCCCAAAAACCGTCGATCTCATCCACTTCAGGAATCACTGCAAAATTATAGACAGGCGGAGGAGAAGGGATAGACCATTCCAACGTCCTTCCATTCCAAGGATCTCCCGTTGTATCCCGATTTTCTTTGCGTTGCTTGATGCTGACGATCAGTTGGAGCGCTTGAAACCCAACGCCGACCAAAATCACGCAAACCCCGATTCCCGCGACCGCAAAAAGAGGAAACCAGCCCGTGGAGGCATCGTAATGGTCGAGTCTTCTTGTAGCTCCCATGAGTCCGAGGATATAGAGCGGGATAAACGCTAATAAAAACCCGAACATCCAGCAAAACCAAGCGTACTCCCCTAATTTTTCATTCAATTTGAATCCAAACATTTTGGGAAACCAATAGGTATAGCCAGCAAGAATGGCAAACAAAACACCCCCTATCACCATCGAATGAAAATGGGCGATTAAAAACAAACTGCCATGCAATTGAAAATCCACTGGGGCTACACCCATCAAAACGCCCGTCATGCCGCCTGTTGTAAAAATCACCATAAATCCCAAAAACCATAGCATCGGCGTCGTTAAATGGACTTTTCCCTTATACATCGTAAATAGCCAGTTAAACACCTTTACGCCAGTCGGCACAGCAATCACCATCGTCATGAACCCAAAAAACGCGTTGACATTAGGACCTGCTCCCATCGTGAAAAAATGGTGAAGCCAAACAATGAACGAAAGAAACGTGATCGCAATCAGAGCCCAAACCATGGATACATAACCAAACAGCCGTTTTTCTGAAAATGTGGCAATGACTTCAGAAAAAACGCCAAAGGCCGGAAGCACTAAAATATACACTTCCGGATGGCCCCAAGCCCAAATCAAATTGACATACATCATCGCGCTTCCGCCAAAATCGGAAGTGAAAAAGTGCATACCCAAAAGGCGGTCCAGCGAGAGCATAGCCAAAGTAGCCGTCAAAATCGGAAATGCAAAAAGGATCAAGATCACAGAAGTAAATACAGACCAAACAAAAAGCGGCATTTTCATAAGCGTCATGCCAGGACAGCGCATCTTTAAGATCGTCACCATAAAATTGATGCCGGTTAAAAGAGACCCTACTCCCGATACCTGGAGGCTCCAAATCCAATAATCGACCCCAACGCCGGGGTTATAGGCCAAACCTGACAAAGGAGGATATCCCACCCATCCCGCGCCTGAATACTCTCCGATCATTAAAGAGACGATCAAAAGCGAAGCGCCCGAAGTAAACAGCCAAAAGCTCAAGTTATTCAAAAAAGGAAATGCCACATCGCGCGCACCAATTTGCAAAGGCACGATGAAATTTATCAAAGCGGCGACCGCTCCCATGGCAACGAAAAAAATCATCGTCGACCCATGCGCCGTAAAAAGCTGCTGGTAATGGGACGAAGTAAGATAGCCAAAAGATTCTCCCACCGAAACCATCTGCTGGGCGCGCATCATCCCCGCATCGACAATCCCCTTAAACAGCATAAGAGCAGTGACAATCAGATACATCACGCCGATTTTTTTATGATCCACTGAAGTGAGCCACTCAGTCCAAAGCCATGTCCATTTTTTGTAATAGGTCAAGGCCGCTGCAAGCAAAATGCTGCCAAGAACAATCGAAACGCCGACCGACGCTTCAATGGCGTCATGCTTAAACGCATCCCAAGTGAGTCTGCCAAATAGATCGCTATATTCTATTGCTGCCAATACGTGATTCATGCACCTTCCCTCATCTCGCCTGACATAGGCATCATATATTTCATAATCACCCAATCAAAGAGAGAGCGATCTCCCAAACGATAAAAAGATTCTGGAACGTAAGCGCTGGGCTCGGCCAACTCTTCATAGCTAGAGCGATCTAGCACTCGAGAAGAAGCTTGGAGTGCCTGTACCCACTCTTGAAACTCAGCCTCGGAGCTAGCTTTAGCTACAAAATTCATCCCTGAAAATCCATCTCCGCTAATGTTGGCCGAAAGGCCTCGATAATTGCCCGGAGCGTCTGCCATTAAATACAGTTGCGATTTCATCCCAGCCATAGCATAGATCTGCCCGCCGAGTGCAGGAATCCAAAAAGAATTCATCGGAGCGTCTGAAGTAATTTCAAAATGAACGGGAGTTTTTTCAGGAAACTGAAAAAAATTCACTGCTGCAATCTTTTGCTCGGGATAAATAAAAAGCCACTTCCACTGCAAAGCTACCACTTGAACCGTCAAAGGCTCAACTTCCGATTCAAGAGGTTTAAATGGATCGAGCTCATGAGAGCCTTTCCAAGTCAGTACGCTCAAAATCAAAATAATGATGAAAGGAACTCCCCACCAAATGAGCTCTGCTTTTGTGCTGTGGGTAAACCCAGGATCAAAGTCGCTGTGATTGCGGCTCGCTCGATATTTCCAGACGATCAAAATCGTCATTAAAAACACAGGAACAACAACGATCAGCATCAAATAAATCGATAAGATCAGTAAATCGCTCTGTTTTTTTCCAATAATCCCCTGAGGAGATAAGACAGCAATACTGCCTTGATAAAGATAAACAGCCCCAATGAAAACCACTGTGAAAACAAGCAAAAGCCAAAAGGCCCATCTAACAATCTTGTGCATGCGACCCAAACATATGTCAAAAACTTTTTTTACACGAATCGCAAAGAGAATGTCTAGAAGATATTTTCAAAAGCTGAAATAGACGTTTGATCATACATGCAATTTATGGTAAAATGAGACTTTTTTTTCAGAAAATACATTGACTACTGTCAACTTAAGGGCTCCGCCCTTAAAACCCGCCAAAGGGCTGACGCCCTCTGGACTCCCTTTTATTTATCTATATAAAAATAAAAAGGGGGGCCAAGGGGACCCGTCCCCTTGGCGGGTCTAAGGGCGGAGCCCTTGAATTAACAATACTAGAAAAACTTCCATGCAAAGTAAGCTTAGCCGATCGAAGTTCGATACTCCTCTTGGACCAATGCTTGCTATAGCGAACGAAGAGGCACTTTATTTACTAGAATTTACGGAGCGCAGACACCTGCAAAAAGAGATCGATCGATTGCAGAGCCAAGAGCCCTCTCCCATTCTACCTGGAGAGCCAGCTCCTATTCTTCAAATCAAAGAAGAGCTAGCTCAATATTTTGCAGGCAAGCTCAAAGCGTTTTGTACGCCAATCTCCCCTATCGGCTCTCCCTTTCAGCTCTTAGTTTGGGAGGAGCTGAGAAAAATCCCATTAGGACACACTCTTTCCTATGCAAAGCTTGCAGCTCTCATAGGAAAACCAACGGCGTGTCGAGCCGTAGCTCGGGCCAATAGCACGAATCATCTAGCTCTTATCATCCCCTGCCACCGCGTCATCAACCAAAATGGGAAACTCGGCGGCTATGCAGGAGGAATCGAGAAGAAAGAGCGCCTTTTAGAACTCGAAAAAACTTTTATTTTGTAGCTATTTTCTTGTGTAGGATCAAAAAAAGGCTCGGCAGAATCAAGATAAAATTCCCCGCTGCAATCATGAGCGTATAGCGCGCCGAAGATCCGACATCAATATGCTCTGGAGGAATGAATCCAAAAAGAATCGTTAGCATAGAGCCGATAAGTCCTAAAAGAATCACGAGAAAAAGCCCTAAGCGGCCGCCTGGAATTTGAAAAATCCTTTGCACAGGTTTTGCGCGGAGCCGATAGCCGGCAAGGAACATCAGGACATACATGAGCATGTAAAGGGAGTTGGAAAGAGCCGTTAAAAACCAATAAAAAGCATTTACGGAAGGCAAGAACAGCAATAAGAAACAAAATAGGGTGACTAAAACCGCTTGCCCGATTAAAATCCGCCCGGCTACTCCATGCCGATTGATCTTAGTCAAAGACTTGGGTAAAAAACCATACTGAGCTGCCTGCAAAAGTCCTTTGGCAGGAGAGATCAGCCAATTGATCATCCCCCCGATACTTCCGATGACAATCAGAAGAGTCATGCAAGGAACTAAAAACCCTAAGCCAAAGACTTGAAAGAAATTATCAAATACCTGCATGAGTCCGCCGGCGAGATTGATTTGAGACGAAGGGAGGACGACAGCGATCGCCAAGGAACCAAAAAGCATCGTCCCAAGGATATACACAGAGGAGAGAAGGATCGCTTTAGGAAATGTTCTTTGGGGATGAGGAATATGAGCAATGTGTACGCCCGAGAGTTCCATGCCAAGAAATGATCCCATTACGGCCTGCAAAGCTGTCCATGTGTCGATTTTCGCCAAAGAGGGAAAGATGGCCTGAGCTGAAATTTCAATTTGAAAAGGATGGCCGGATGCTGCCCAAAAGCTAGCTAGCACAATAAGAAACAACATGGGAAATACCGTTCCCGCAGTGGCAAAGATCGTATTGATCGTAGAAGAGATCCGAAGGCCAAAAAGATTCGCTAGCGTGAGCCCCCAAAAAATACTTGCAATCGCAGAGATCATGTATATCTTGTGATTCATCAAGGTCGGATCAAAAAGATAAGCAAGGGTTCCCGCGATAAAGGTCAATATCGTGGGATACCAAACAATAGTATTAATCCATTGCAGCCAAATGGCCAGCATGCCAAAACTTTCTCCAAACGCCGCTTTCACCCAATGATAAATCCCCCCCTCTTCCGGAAAGGTCGCAGAGAGTTCAGCCGCAACGAGAGCGCTTGGGAAAAGAAAAAATACAGCGGAAAAGAGAAAGAAGAAGATCAGGGGAGCCCCAAAAATCGCGCTTGCCGGCAAATTGCGATTGCTATCGATGGCCGATATAATCAAAAGAACAAGAGCAAAAAAGGAAATCTTAGCTCGAGAGGACACGTTCCCACCTATACATCAGTTTTTCGGTATACTCAAGTTCATAAAAGAACCGCTTATTTTTCACTATCGTTACATAAAGACTTGTCGAAAAAATGGATTTTGACTAAAATGAAGTTGAACTTCAAAAAACGCAAACCCTTATGTTTAAAAGAGAAATAGAAGAAGAACTACTCAACCTTTCCAAGGATTACCCTGTCGTAACGGTGATTGGCCCCAGACAATCAGGCAAAACTACCGTGGTCAAATCCGTCTTTTCTCAAAAAAAATATGCCAACCTCGAATTTCCTGACGTCCGATCTATGGCGCTGGAGGATCCTAGAGGCTTTTTAGAGCAATTCCCAGACGGGGGAATTTTAGATGAAATCCAAAGAGCCCCCGAGCTACTCTCCTACATTCAGCCAATCGTCGATGAAAAAGATCAAAAAGGGATGTTTATTCTCACCGGCTCTCATCAAATAGAACTGCAAGAAGCCGTCTTTCAATCCTTAGCAGGACGAACAGCTCTTTTGACGCTGCTCCCCATGAATTTACTCGAACTGCAGCAAGCAGGCTTTCATTTGTCTATCGATGAATGGATGCTTAAAGGGGGATATCCTCGCATTTACAAAGATCTATTGGATCCCACAAAAGCTTATCGAAACTACGTACAAACGTATGTCGAACGAGATTTGCGACAATTAATTCAGGTGAAAGATTTATTGCAATTTGAAAGGTTCGTTCAAATCCTGGCCGGCCGAATTGGTCAAATTCTGAATATGGAAGAAATTGGAGGAGAAATAGGCCTCTCTTCTCATACGGTTAAACATTGGATCTCCATTTTAGAAGCCTCTTTTATCGTTTTTCGTCTCCAACCTTATTTTGAAAATTTTGGCAAACGCATCATTAAATCACCCAAACTTTACTTCAATGACGTAGGTTTAGCCGCCTATTTGTTGGGAATCCAAAATGAAATCCAGATGAATCGAGATCCCCTCAGAGGAAATTTATTTGAAAACGCCGTCCTTCTGGAATTAAAAAAACATCATTTTAACCAAGGACTTGACTCCCCTCTTTTTTACTATCGAGACATGCAAAAAAATGAAATAGACATTATTTACAAAAAAGCAAACGAACTCATTCCAATAGAAATTAAATCATCGAAAACATATCACCAAGATTTTATAAAAAAACTCGGATATTTTCATTCACTAGCCCCTGAACGCGTGAAAAAATCTTTTCTTATCTACGCAGGAGATCTAGAGCAATCAATCCAAACAACACAACTACTTAATTTTCAACATGCAACGCAAGCTTTAAACTAAAAGCTTTAATAAAGGTTCAATTTTTCTACGATGAATAAGTCTCTATATACCGTTCGTGACTCGAGAATCGGCTATTGGACGGGATTGAAAGTTACCAAAAATCGATTCTTACAAAGGAGGATTGTATTGATTTAATACCCCCCCATTTTTTGTAACAATCGATTTTTGACAGCTTTCAATCCCGCCTAGCGGCCAAATTTTGAATTACCTTGGATATACCACCGAAAAACACTACCCAATTTAAAGAAAACAAGGTAAAATGAATCTCTAAAAAAACAGAAATTATTTATGAATTTCAAAGAACTCGGCCTATTAAACGAACTTCTCAAAGCCATTGAAGAAAAGGGGTACGATTCCCCCACTCCCATTCAACAGCTTGCTATCCCTCTTGTCTTAGAGGGAACTGATCTCATGGCTGGAGCTCAAACGGGCACGGGGAAAACAGCTGGCTTTACCCTCCCTCTTCTACAAAAGCTGATGCTAAACTGCAAACATCAACATAAAGTAAGGGCTCTTATTTTGACGCCTACGCGCGAGCTGGCAGCTCAGGTGGGAGAAAATGTAAAAACCTATGGTAAATATCTTCCCTTGAAATCCACAGTGATTTTTGGAGGGGTCAACATCAATCCTCAGATCAACGCGCTGCGAAAAGGAGTGGAAATTGTCATTGCAACTCCTGGCCGGCTCTTAGATCTCACTTCCCAACAAGCACTCGATCTAACGTCTGTGGAGATGCTTGTCCTTGACGAAGCGGATAGAATGTTGGACATGGGTTTCATCCATGATATACGTAAAATTTTGGCCATTTTACCCAAAAACCGGCAAAACCTTTTATTTTCCGCCACTTTCTCCCCAGAGATCAAAAACCTGGCGGCAAGCTTTCTTAAATCACCTAAAACCATTGAAGCGGCTCGCCACAACACCCCTGCAGAGCTCGTCGTGCAGCGTATCTATCCCGTAGACAACCAACGGAAAAAAGAACTGCTCTCGTTTTTAATTTCTTCCAACAACTGGAAACAAGTTCTCGTATTTGCCCGCACAAAACATGGATCGAACCGCCTTGCTCAATACTTGACTAAAGAAAAAATTCCCGCAGCCGCTATTCACGGCAACAAGAGTCAGTCAGCGAGAACAAAAGCTCTAGAAGACTTCAAACAAGGAGCTATCCGAGTTCTTGTAGCAACTGACATTGCGGCGCGAGGACTGGATATTAACCAACTCCCTCACGTTATCAATTTTGAGCTCCCCAACGTTCCTGAAGATTATGTGCATCGCATTGGCCGGACAGGGCGCGCAGGCAACGCAGGAGAAGCTATTTCCCTAGTTTGCATCGATGAACATAAATTGCTTCAAGATATTGAACGCCTCCTCAAGAAAAAAATCCCAAGTACGATCATTGCAGGATATGAGCCCGATCCTTCCATTGAAGCACAACCTATTCCCAATGGACAAAATAGAAGAGGTCACCAGACTTCTTTCCCCAAAAGACATCAGCATTTCCATGGGAAAAAGCCTGGTACATCAAAATGAATGCAAAAGAACCTACCAATTTAGACTCGTCTTCCATAGAATGAAGGTTGCACGGAAAGAAAAATTTTAGTTACATAAAAATCTAATGGAGATGGAATGCAAGAGAGGCAGTCGGGGAAAGCCCCCGATGCCCCACCGGGCACAAATTAGCCTCCTCCTGAACGCTTAGAGGAGGGATCTCTTTATTCCAAAAATTCTTGCTTATCTGGAATTCTCGTAAAGGCAATTTTCGTCCCTGAAAAAGAGTCATCTGAAAGAGTTCCAAACGAGATGGAGTCTTTTCCATATTTTTGATTGATCGAATCTAAGGCTTGAGAGATTTTCTTTCTTTTTTCTCTCGAATCGTCGGCAAAAAACTCTCGCTGCTCAGAACAAGCTGGCTCTAATTTAGACAAGACAATCGATATCTTTTTCATCTTGGCAGAGCCTGTAAGATGGATGATTTGATTCCACATATCTTGAAAAAGGGATAAAAATGTCAAATGATCATCTACTTGGTCGCAAGCTCTATCCAATTCAAAAGATCCCGTTTCTTCCAAGCTGACAGATAAACTCATCTTTGAGGCGGCAAGCCCCGTTCTTCTAAGACGGCTAGCTACTTTAGCAGTCAGCCTTCTTCCTACAGTTCGAGCCTCATCGGGATGTCTAAGTTCCGGCGGCAATACGCGGCTATGGCCTAAACTTCTGCGCTCTGTTTCTTTGTCCGGAAGATCGATGCCCTGCAAATGGTGCCACATCTGCTCTCCCTCAACGCTCCCCCAAGCTTTTCTCATCTGCTGCGAGTTTAAAGAGCAAAGCATCTTGACATCCAAAATGCCTCGGCTTTTCAAACGAACTTCCCTATTCGCCCCAATGCCCGGCAAATCGCGCAGCTTTAAAGAGTAAAGTATTTGAGGAAGATCTTCTGGATGAATAAAAATCAGGCCATCGGGTTTTTTCATATCCGTGGCCACTTTCGCTAAATAACGATTGGGAGCGATCCCGATAGAACAGCGAAGACACTCTCCCACATTCTCCCGAAGCCCCCGCTTAATTTTTCCTGCCAGCTCCCCTGCATTTCTGCTTTCATTATCCATCAACCGGCAAGCCACTTCATCAATAGAGCAAACTTTGTCTATAGGCACATGGCGATCGATTTCTTTCAAAATCCTTTCATGAAACTCTGTATACGCTTCATGCTTTGCCAAGATGCAAACCAGATGAGGACACAGTTTTTTCGCTTCCCAAACAGGCGTTCCCGTTTTCACCCCAAAAGCTTTAGCTTCATAGCTTGCCGCAATCGCACAGGTCACATCTGTATGCACAGGAACCACAGCCACAGGCCTTCCCCTCAAGCTCGGATCTAGCTGCTGCTCCACACTGGCAAAATAGCTATTGAAGTCAATGTACATCCATCGATTACCCATGTCTTAACTATAAACCCAAAGGAAAAAAAAGAAAACTTTTGGGGCTACAAAAAGTAGGAGAGATCTTGACCAAAAAGAAAAATTTTGAGAAAACTATTCGCTTCAAAAAAAGAGGTTCGCATGACAATAACATTTTCTGGAAATGGGCTACTCACCTTCCCTACCAAAGAAGAAATCATTGAACATTTGCGCGGCCATTATCTCACTTGCGAGGAAAATTACCCCTCTCTAACCCAAAAGAAGATTATAGAAACAATTGCTCTTAATTTTGCTAACACCAGAGAATATCCCCTGGGGCTAAAAAATAGCGTTCTCGTAGTTCTTTCCGCAAGAAAACTAAGCTTGCCAGACACAGTCATGAAAGTCATGAGGATTCATTTAATCATAGCCTTATTCTACTGCGCGAGTGGAAGAGAAAATTACAAATGCTTTGTAGAGCTTTCAAAACCTCAGCCCTTACGCGAAAAATCCTACTTGTTTTCTATTGAAGAACCGCATCCGGATCTTCCTAAAAAAAGTTACTCCGATCTTCTATGACCTCATTTCGATTAGCTATAGCTTTATTTTTCAGCATCATCTCCTTAGCAAGAGCCCATTCAGAATCGACCTTTTGCGCCTTTTGCCATCCTAAGATCATCACAGCCCAGTTTGTCGATGAGACAACCTATTTTTATATCATCATCGATCACGAACCGCGAGTCCGAGGCCATTTGCTCATCATCCCCAAAAGACATGTCGTGAAAGCCCACGAGCTGACTGCTGACGAATGGAAGGAACTTTCCCCTATCATCAACCGAGTTGCCGCTGTTTTTTCAAAACAGTTTGGCATAGATCAGTACATCTTTTGGGAAAAAAACGGCCCTCTTGCTTTTCAAACCGTTCCCCACGTCCATTTTCATGTGGTCCCAGCAACCGCCCCGACATGGGGAGACATTTTCAATATCCAACCCCGGCGCCTCTCTCCCGAAGAAGTAAAAGATGAGAGCCTCTTTTTCCAGCGCTGCTTTAAACTTGAAAAACTTCGAAGCGTTTTGCAATAATTTTGTTATACCCAAGGTGATTCTCTTTACAATCCTTGGCGAATGGAAGAGGCGCGCAATACATCGATTTTAAAAACCTTTCAAATCAGCAGCTCCATTTGGTAGTGAGGAACTGGATGCCAGCTGGCAATGAATGTTCCTGTTATTTTAAACCCGACCTTTTCATAGACATGAATGGCTCTGGTATTGGTTGCTTCTGGATCTATCAGCACTCTTTTCATATTTGAAAAATGAGTAGTTAAAAATCTTCGGATCATAGGGGCAGCAAGCCCCTTACCCAAATAGTTTGGATCGCAAATAAATACATCCAAGGTGATCGCATCGTTTCCTTCATGAGAAGTGATGAGAAAGGCGAATGGAGTCTCTTGATCATACCCCACCCAATAAGTCGTATCGGATTTTCCCTGAAAAAAATTTTCTAAACCATCTAACGTGTTTTGCAGTCCTACACCATGCATCCAGGTTTTGATGTGTTGTTGTTCAAACCATTGGTGCAGCATAGACCTTTGAGAAGATATAGCAGGAGCAAAGTGAAATTCATTTGCATGCATTTGAGTCATAAAGATTTATTTTTCAGTCTCTTCATGAGCCAAAAGATAAGATCATCATCTAATAGATAAGTTTGTCCAGGCTCGGTGGCTTGCCCTTTATAAGTTATGCCATTTCCATCGGGAATATAGCCTAATTGAAAATAAAGCTGCTGTGCTGGACCATAATCGCGATATAAGCCAACTCCAATCCCTATTCTATCATGTCCTTCTTCGATAGCAAGATTCTCTATCCATTTGATCAGTGCCGTTCCAAGACCTTTTCTTCTATGCTCTTCGTCAATCCAAATAGCGTTGATTTCAGGAATATGGCTATTCAAGAAAAAAGGATATTCCGACTTGCGAAGCAAGCTGCCATAACCCAATATCTCTTGATTTTTTTCCACTACTACTACACTGCGTATCCCGCTTTCCTGTTCTTCGTAATAGGTATTCCAAAGCGCCGTAGTTTTTTCTGGAGTAGACCAAGGAAAGCAATATCGCTTCACTATGGTTGAAATATCTGCTTTTTGAAGAGGACGCAAGAGAGGCTGATTCTCGCAACCAGAAGTCAAGGATTTAATCTTTTCAATATTTTCAGCCAAAGTTGCATGGTGAGTGTCTATTTCCAAATCATAAGTAGCATCAGCATGCACTTTATGAAATTGTCCGCGCGCAGATCCTACGATTCGATTGCCGCGCTCTTTCTCCCTTTGCTCTAAAACAGAAAGAGGAGCGTTGACTCCTACCCACAACACCTTAAAATCTTTCAAAAGCGCTTTCCACTGATCTACCGATCTTTTCCCAAAGGAAACATCATCAATAATCAAATGATGTCCCATTTTGGCCAGCAAAAGCACGACTTCTTGAAATGTATCCGCTATCTTTTCCGCATAAGGTCCGATCTGAAGCTCTTGAATAGAGCTGCCTGATTCATCAACGCTCTGTTTCCAACTATATCCAAGGGGAGCAAAGCCTCCTGTCCAATCATTGACTTTTTCAGGCATCCAACCGATGATTTTATCGATGCCTACATGCAAAAACAACTCGTCGAATGCATGCTGCAGCCCTTTTGCCAATGTTGTTTTGCCACTGCTGGACGGCCCATTTAAGTAGATAATCTGCGTAGTCATCTTCATAAATTCTCTTCAAGATATTGACGATTATATTGATAAATCTTTGAATCTTTCTTCTTCCAGATTCCACACTTCACCGTAAATCCAATGGCTGCAATAGCCCTGCTTAAGCACAAAAGAGGCAAAATACGATGATAATCAGGAACTTTTCTAATTTTAGCGTAACCATCAAGAAATGATTGTTTATAAGAGGCTGAAGCGGACCATTCGCCAAATCCCAAAGGACAAAAATCTTCTTCAGCAAATCCTCCGCGAGCGGACGACCAATCGATCACTCCTTGAATCTTTCCTTGATCTGCAATGAGATTGCCTGGTCGAAAATCGCGATGTATGATGCAAGGGCCATCCGCCTCAAGCAAAAGATCGATGCGGCTCTCATAAAATCTGCGGCATTTTTCGAGAAGAGTGGAAGGTAAATGATCTCGACACTCCTGCATTCCTTCATCAAATTTCAATGCAAAAGCAATCCGAGGATCTAAAGATAATTGACCAGACTCAGTAAGATCTCCATAGCCGCCGACGGAATCGAAATGAATCGTAGCAAGGAGAGAGCCTATTTCGAAGCAAAGCTCATCGGTCAAACTCTCTTTATTCAGTAAATTCCCAGGTAGAAATTCCATAAGGACAGCTCCATGTAGATCACCTTTTGGAGGCACCATCTGAACGACGCGGGGAATTGGAATCTTTTCACGAAAATAATTCAAAAAATAAGCTTCGCGCAAATAATCGCCAGCGCGAGAACATATTTTAAGAATGAACTCCTCGCCATTAGGCTGCGTGATTTTAAAAACCGTCGCAACCATGGCATCTTCGTGATCGATGAGCGTAAATTGCGCCTCTGGAAGGTTTAGTCGATGCTTATAAAGAGAGATCAAAAAGTCCATATTCGCTCTCATAGGGATTTAGATATTGTTTTATTATAGCGAAAGAAAAGCTGCTGAGATATCTCGATACGAAGAAGAGAAACTAAAATGTCATCCTCAAACAAGCGAAAGATCTCGGCTTATACCGAAGAAAGCTGAAGAATCGGCTTATAGGCAGCTTTCAATCCCGCCTATAAGCCGATTCTTCAGCTTTCTTCGGTATACACCGAGATAAGACGCCGATCGAGAACTCCCGATCCATTTGTAACCTGATCATACTAAAGCAATCGAAAAAGATCAAGAGAGCCTTTTCCTTGCAATTTAGTAGGTGCTGCGTAATGAAGTTTTTATTATACTCTCTTGCAAAACATCGGATTAGAAGATGCGTTATGCAAAGAGTAGATTCTTCTTCATTGATTACCCATGTCGATTTAGGTTGTACAGATTATCATGCTATTTTAAGAAGTGGGCGATATGGTTGTATTTATGACAATTTTTTTGAAGCAAAACGAGATGGCGGAGGGAAGGCTAACTGAAGAAACCTGCGATACTTACCGCGTCGATGAGGTAAATTCTTTTGTAGCAGATGGATCTACTCTTATAGATTCAACAAAACGTGCAATTAAAATTTGGGATCTAGTTTCTCTCGAACTTCAAAGGCAAATCCCGGTTGAAGAAGAATACACATTGCTCTCTCTAGAAGGGAATCTTCTGTCTGGATTTGCTTTTAATACTGGTTTTTCGACTTTGACTGTACGGATATGGAATGTGTTTACTGGAAAAGTCCTACATAGTGAGAAATTAGAAAATAAATCTGCAGTTGGGTTCCCCTCTGTTACTCTGTATAAGGGAACGATCTATCGGATTGCGAATGAGGGAGCTCAACATACTGACATTGATATTAGAGAACTCATCTCCGAAGCTGATGAACAAATTCACGAGGATGAAACTCTGGAAGAACCTCTTCCAAGAAGTGGGTGTACTATTTTTTAAAGATAGGTCGTCCTAAACATTGGATTATACCGTTCGTGACTCAAGAATCGGCTATTGGACGGGAGATCTTCGCTAAAAATCGATTGCTGGAGCAGAAATTTTCCCTTGAAAATCGTCGCTCAGTCCAATAGCTTGATTTGCATGGCGACACATGAAGACTCTACTGACGGGATGTGCGAGTTTCCGAAGAGGAAAATCGCACATGACATCATTGAAAAAAAAGAAGCTTACTGGACTATTTGTCCGATATGTTATGGGCTTGGCAAAAAAAACTTAAGGCTCCGAAACAAGGCGAGAATTCGCTATCAAATAGCAATGGATGAATTTGAAAAAACTAAGAGAGAAGGAAAACCTTCGGTTCGTCCTAAGATAACCCAATATTCATGCAAACATTGCAGTGGATCTGGCTTAATTCCTGCGTCTAGCCGCCCCGTAGCAGATGTAGAAAACTATCCTCATGTAGCAATCATTGGTGCAGGTATAGCCGGCGTGGCGCTTGCTGTAGCTTGTTTGCATCGCGGCATTCCCTTTACTCTTTATGAGCGCGATAGCAGCTTTGATGCACGAGCTCAAGGCTACGGACTCACCTTGCAACAAGCAAGTAACGCAATTAAAGGATTGGGTCTTTTCTCTTTAAAAGAAGCGAGTCATTCCACGCGCCACGTGGTGCATACTACAGAAGGAAAAGAAATTACTGAATGGGGCATGAGAACGCATTCAAATATTAAAAAGTTTCCAAAACGTAAAAATATACATATCCCGCGGCAAGCCCTACGCTTAGCATTGCTTGAAGAGTTGGGCGGACATGATGCCGTACAGTGGGGGCACCGCTTAGTTAGTTTTCAACAAGATGAAGACAAAAGTGTTGAGCTAAGCTTTCATGTTCGCGGAGAAATGAAAAATGCCAAGGCCGATTTGGTAGTGGGCGCCGATGGGATTCGCAGCGTTGTGCGCAGCTTGTTGATTGGCGAGGATATTACCCCTTTACGTTACTTAGGTTATGTAGTGATTTTGGGTATTTGTCCTTTAGAGGCTCTCAACGGCGTTGAAAGTTCTTTGCTCGACTCGGCCACCGTATTTCAGACCGTCAATGGCCATGAGAGAATCTACGTTATGCCCTACTCACTACACTCGGTCATGTGGCAATTTAGCTTCCCCCTGCCCGAAGAAGAAGCTAAGGCCTTGAGTGCACAAGGAGCTCAGGCGCTTAAAGAAGAAGCGTGCCGTAGGGCAAAGTGGCATAAACCCATTCCTCAAATCTTATCAGCAACCCTACCGGCACAAATTTCAGGCTATCCCGTGTACGACAGAGAATTACTCAAGCCGGAATTATTGGAAAAAGCCGGGGCAGTTACTTTGATTGGAGATGCAGCTCACCCTATGAGTCCATTTAAAGGACAAGGTGCAAATCAGGCTCTCTTGGATGCACTCGCGCTGGCGCGTGACATTTCAGTGGCATGTACTGCCTTCTCTCAATGGAGAGAAACCGGAGTAAGAAAAATTATACTCACCGAATTTGAAGAAAAAATGTTGGCACGCAGCGCTTCTAAAGTGAAAGATTCAGCTGAGGCTGTGAAACTTTTACATTCCAAAGACGTACTACGTGAAGGGTACGAACCTAAAGGACGATCTCTACGAGGTGACACTCTATAATCAAGGTCAGGCTGACATTCTGACGTTTTTAAGTTTATCATTAATGTGATCATTTACGTTATTCTAAAACATTCAGGTGCATACTTTAGCTGGTTAATTTGGATATTTTGAAAAAGAAACTCTAGTTACTGGTTACGTTACGAACTTTTGACTAGATAAGCTTCTCCGACCAACTCTCAACATTCTCATTATCAGAAGGATAAAAAATATTGAATAATATGTATCCTTTAGGATACAATGAACTTATGATAGAAATAGACATCGAGATCTATGAAGACTCTAATGGGAAGCGGCCATTCGAAGAATGGATTAAAGACCTCAGAGAGGTTCACACGCGAGCCAAAATCTTAACGCGCATTGATCGTCTGAAGATGGGGAATTCTGGAGATTGCAAAACTCTTCAAGATGGAGTGTGCGAACTGAGAATTCATTATGGCCCTGGGGATACGGATCTATTATGGAAAGATTGGAAACAAACTTGTCCTTCTATTATGTGGAGGCGATAAAGGATCTCAGGAAAAGGATATCGGAAAAGCAAAGGAGTATTTGAAGGATTTTCAATCAAGGGAGAAAAACCATGGCAAAAGGTAGAAAATATCAGGATTTTTTAATCGAGCATCTAAAAGACCACGATGAGGCGGTTGCCTATCTAAATGCCGCATTGGAAGAAAGTCTCAAGGGGGATGCGGAATCTCAACATCTTTTTCTCACCGCCCTCAGGAATGTCGCGGAAGCTCAAGGCGGAATTGGCAATCTTGCAAAGAAAGCCGGCATAGGCAGAGAAAGCCTCTACAAAACCCTTTCAGAGAAAGGCAATCCAAAGTGGCATACCCTTGTTTCTTTAGTCATTGCGCTTGGATTGAACTTACGACTTGCCTAGGAATTTCTTATTCGCTTGTTTAGACAAGATTAATAGCAATTAAAATAAGAAAACCTAACTAACATAACCTTTTTGGACGATGGTTCGGATCGGCTCACCAACATTTTGCTGTTTTCCGCTCATGTGCGGAAAAATCTGAGAGGCAGACATGGAGCCAGCGCTTGAATAAAACGGCTTCGAATCCGCACACGACTTCAATATACAGAGGAGATGACGGCACCAAACTTAATTCTTGCTCCATCTCTTGTAAATGCTCTTTTTCTTCTAAAAGAATGGATTGCACTTGCACTTTCGAATGAGATTGTTTTAAGGCTGATTGATAGAGGGGATAAAGTTCGCCTGCGCGAAGTTCGATAGCATAAGTGACCAAAAGATAGGCAAGCTGTTTGATTTGATAGGGAGTCATTCCAAGCGTTTTGAGATAACGGGAAGTTTTGAGATCGAGAGCATTGAGATAGTGATACGCTGCCCATCCACCTAAAAGATGGGGGCTACGGTAATCTTCGTAAGATGCTCCCACCCTATTGAGTTGTGTCTTGAGATAAAAGGCATGGCGGAACTCTTCCGCAGCATGTTTGAGCATTTCTTCTTTGACCAAGGTTGGGTGTTCGCAGGAAGCGATTTTACGAGCTCCACAGTTCTCAAGGTAAGACAGGGTATTTAACCAAAGTCCATGGAGAGTAGGATGGGCTACTATTTGCTGGATCAAACCAACTATCTCTTTTTCAAATGAGATAAAACCTTTTATCATTGCCATTCCTCCAGTGTCATTGCAATTGTAGAATAGATTGTTTGCAGCTCGTCGCGGACGATGCAATAAGGTGGAAGAACATAAAGGACGTTGCCTAGAGGGCGCAAAAGAATCCCTTTGTCCTGGAAAAATTCGATCAAACGCTGTTTCAACGGATGATAGTAGGAGGCTCCGTCGAGCCGATACTCAATTGCAAGAATAGTTCCCACTACATCGCATCGAATGAGTTTGGGATGTTTTTCCCATTTTTTTTGAAATTGTCGATGCTCTGACTCAATCATCGCTCTCGCTTCTCTGCATCCAGATTGGAGCAATAGATCAAGGCTTGCGTTGGCCGCTGCGCAGACCAATGGATTGGCTGTATAGGAATGCCCGTGGAGAAAGGCTCGAGTAGCGTCCGGGGACAAAAAAGCTTCGAATAAAAACTCTTTAGCCACAGTAGCGCCCAAAGGGATGAACCCACCCGTGATTCCCTTGGAAAGACAAATTAAATCGGGAGTGACGTCAAGTGAACTGGAGGCAAAAAGCGGGCCGGTCCTTCCAAATCCTGTCATGACCTCATC
Organism: bacterium; assembly: GCA_021780355.1. Taxonomy (GTDB): domain Bacteria; phylum Chlamydiota; class Chlamydiia; order Chlamydiales; family SM23-39; genus SZAS-17. The sequence continues at coordinate 48,905 of JAJXYX010000059.1, forward strand.
GGCAATCGTGATCATCCCTTGAGTTTGGCAAGCCTTGATCATTCTAGATAACGTTTTACCGCAATGAGGACGCATTCCTCCTGATCCTTGAATCAGCGGCTCAAAAATAAAAGCAGCGATTTCACCTGTGCAAATGGCCGCTTCAAAGGCGCGCCAGGATTCAGATTCTCTTCCTGGGAGCGGAGGTGGAATCGAATGCACAGAGAATAGATAAGGCCAAAAGGGGCGATTGTAGTGGGTCTTTCCTGCTGCTGCCATCGCTCCAAAGGTGTCGCCGTGATAAGCATCTTGAAAAGAGAGGATTTTCTTTCCATTGCCCACCACCTGAAAAGCCATTTTTAAAGCGACTTCAACAGCTGTCGATCCATTATCAGAATAAAAGACGCGAGAATACCCATTGGGGAGGATAGAGAGAAGCCTTTCAGCCAAAATAATAGCTTGAGGATGAGTGAACCCAGCAAAAAGCACATGTTCAAGCTCTTTTGCTTGTTTTGTAATCTCTTCAGCAATGTAGGGATGCGCATGACCATGTAAATTTACCCACCAAGAGGAAATAGCATCGAGGTACCCCTTTCCTGATTCTGCATAGAGATAAGCTCCCTTGCTTTTCAGAATCGAAATGGGGGGCGCAGCTGTTTGCGCTTGAGTAAAGGGATGCCAGATACACTTTTGGTCTCTCAGCGCCCAAGAGCTGAGAAAAGGGTCTGTTTCCATTCCTGAGCGATGCTCCATAGGATAGTCGGGGTAAACTCTTCTTGCCATGATAATCTCCCTAAACAACGGCTGGCGGCCTTTCTTAAAAGCATTTCTTCTGTAACAGCGTCTCCCTCTCCATTGAAAATGACTCCTAGAAGAGAGATTTTTCTCCTCTCCATCGCCTCAACGGTCAAAGCAAAGTGATTAAGACTGCCCAAGTAATGGCGATGGACAAGAACCCACTGAGCCTTCCACTGAATGGCAGCATCGGCCCAGGTTTCCGTTTCATTGAGAGGAGCTAAAAGTCCCCCCGTTCCCTCTATAATCAAGGGAGCTGCAACGATGGGAAGAGTGAAATCGCCTGCATCAATCCGAATGCCCTCTCTTCTTGCTGCTAAATGGGGAGAACAAGGCGTAGAAAGTGAAAAGCTCGATGGATAGCAGCGCCCTTTAGCTGAAAGATTCTCTTCCACCCAATCTCTATCAGCTGGAAGTCCGCACTGAACTGGCTTCCAATAGTATCCATCCAATGCTTCGGCCAAAATGGCTGAGACGACCGTCTTGCCAACTTCCGTATCGATACCTGCAACAACAATGCGATTCATCATAAAGCCTCGAGGAGCTGATCTATTTCATGTTCTTGATTGAAGCTATGAAAAACCACACGCAAACACTCCTTGCCGCGCGCAGCTGTTGGGGGTACGATCGCTCGGACGTCGAGACCTTTCGTTTGCAGCTTGTTAGAAAGAGCCCGTACCCGATCGATTCTATTGATAGGGAGCGGTTGAATAGGGCTTTGAGTGCCTTGCATGCAGGCCTTTTGATAAAAATAGGCCATTAATTCTCTCAAACGTTGCTGATGAAACTTTGCCTCAACTTTGAGCCTTTCATACTGCGCTACAATTTGAGCAAGTGCAGACGGAGGAAGAGCCGTGCTATAAATCAAAGGCCTGGAGAAATTGATGAGAACCTCTTTGAGTTGAGAGCTCCCAAGAACGCAAGCGCCATGAGCTCCTAGCGCTTTACTAAACGTATGAACTCGAGCAAAGACGGATGACTCCAAATTCGCTTGAACCACCAAACCTTCTCCCTGAGGTCCATAAACGCCTGTCGCATGAGCCTCGTCGACGATAAGAGCAGCTTCATACCGCAAACAAAGAGTGGCCATCTCTTGAAGCGGAGCCAATTCGCCGCTGATGGAATAAACAGACTCAATTAACACGAAGACAGGCGGGATGGCCTTTTTCAGCCTACTCTCTAACGATTCTAGGTTGTTATGTCTAAATGGGAGGCTTTTTGCCTTTGAAAGACGCATACCATCGATCATCGAAGCGTGAATTTCAAGATCGTAGAGAAACGTGGTATCCTCGGAGCCTAAAGTCGAAATAAGACCGAGATTAGCTGTGTAGCCGCTGTTATAGATCAAACAACTTTCCGCTCGATGAAATCGGGCAATGTTTTCTTCCAGTTGTTCATAAAAAGGAGTATGGCCAGTCAACAAACGAGATCCAGTGGCTCCAATACCTTCTAGGCTATTGATCGGATGAAAGCTCCTGGCAAAACCAAAATAATCATTGGAAGTCATATCAATGAGTCCAGTAGCAGACTGTAGAGTTCTTATGAGTCCTTGAGATTTCCTTTTTTGAAGCCTAGTCTTTAACAGTGCGCTCATCATAATACAGGCGAGAATGAAGGACGTGGAGTGAGACCAAAAAAACGCAGCATTTTCTCATCTTCATCGAAATCAGGATTAGGCCGCGTCAAAAGCTTTTCTCCTGAAAAAATCGAGTTGGCGCCAGCCAAAAAACAAAGAGCCTGTTCTTCCCAAGAGCGCTCAAGCCGACCGGCTGACAGGCGAACCATGGCCCTCGGCATGGTAATCCGAGCTGTTGCAACGATCCGGATCATCTCCCAAATGGAAACAATTGGCCTTTCTTCCAGAGGGGTTCCCTGCACGGGCATCAAAAGATTGATCGGAACAGACTCAGGATAAGGATTCCGATTGGCTAGCATATAAATAAGACCAATCCGATCTTCTATACTCTCCCCCATCCCAATAATGCCTCCGCAGCAGACGCTGATTCCCGCCTTTTCTACAACCTCCAACGTATTGAGCCGATCTTCATATGTCCGCGTCGTTGTGATGGAAGAATAAAACTCTGAAGAGGTATCGAGGTTGTGATTATAGGCATAAAGTCCCGCCTCTTTCAAGCGCTTGGCTTGAGACTTTGTAAGCATTCCCAAGGTGCAGCAAACTTCCACTCCCATATCGGTAATTTGCCTGATCGCTCGAAGCACTAATTCAAATTGAGCGCTGTCTCGTACAGAGCGCCAGGCAGCTCCCAAACAAACTCTTGTGGCCCCATTCACAATGGCCTTTTTTGCCATGTCAACGATCTCTTGTTCTTGCATAAGCGGAGTTGGACTAACATTGGTTTGATAGCGAGCTGATTGAGGGCAATATTTACAATCTTCAGGGCATCCGCCGGTTTTAATGGAAATCAAAGAACAGACTTGCACTTGATTGGCAAGATGATGCAACCGATGAACTGTTGCAGCCCGATAGATTAAATCCAAAAGAGGGCTATCATGAATCGATCTAATCTCTTCTTTCACCCAATGGCATCGTTCGTCCATCCGTTATCTCTCCTCTTGCGTGAACAAGAATAAGAGTCCATCTTGCCGATTTACAACCACAAAATTTTTTATAAAACCCAAAAACCAGTTTATAAAAACGCCTATTTTGTTATATTCTGGCTCGTTCGAGCCGAAATTGCCTGCTATGCAAGGAATTTTATAAACTAAAAATTAGGTGAATTTTCTCATGTTAGAAGGTCTTTGCGGAAATAAAAATGTGCAAAAAGTCTTGCTTTTCCTATTTGTGAATAGCAAATGTTACGGAGCCCAGCTCCAAAGAATCTTGAGAACTCCTCTGACATCGCTTCAAAATGCGCTGGGTCGACTAGAGCAAGGAAGGATCATCGTCAGCTACTGCGAAGGAAAAACAAAGCTCTATCAATTAAATCCCTCCTATCCACTGCTCAATGAGTTAGAACAGCTCTTAAAAAAAGCCTACACCCTCCTTTCTCCACAGGACAAAAAACTTTACTCCCTTATTCAACAAGACACTCTTGAAAAACGGATTCAAGAGCCGCTTCTTCTTAGTTTTTGGGAAAAGCTAAAAACGATCAAGCAATTGACCCTCCATGCAACATCTCGATCCAAAGAGGAAACTGGTTGGAACGGAAAGGGAAAAGGAGATGTTCTCGCGTCCAAAGAAAGCGATCACACCCTACTCTTTCACGAAAGAGGTTCGTGGCAAATACGACAAAATCAAAACATGACGTTCAGCAACACATTTCGCTGGACGTTGGATAGAGAAGCAGGAATGATCTCATTAGAGCACTTGCGCCTAGGCCCAAACTGCCCCGTATTTCTCTTTCATCTAGCCCCAATGGGCAGCAATCGTCTAGCTTCCATGGATTCTCATCTTTGCGAAGAAGACGCCTACCTGGCTCAGGTTCTATGGGACCGTCATAGCATCCGCCTAAACTGGCGCGTGATCGGCCCTCAAAAAAATGAAGAAATGGAATACCACTACTCGTAAATTTATCTTATGATATGCCGAATGGTCAACTCATTCAGGATATCGCCGCGGTAAGATTTATCTGTGGGTAAGGAAAACAGAACTAAATAGTACTATGGAAAAAATAGGTTTCAAACTCGATACTGATTCGAAGTTGTAATTTTTTTCTACAGCTCTAAAAAAGTGCAGACACTGTCTGCTTAAAGATTTCCCGCGCTTCAGCAAGATTACAGCATTAGACTCAAGAATTATTCGTCTGTTGACTGACTAGGTTTCTGAGCATCAAGAATTTCTTGTTTTAAGACGTAAGGATCAAGATCAATCTCTTCTCCCCAACAAACCGTTTCACTTTCAGGATCGACTTTGACAGATTTCCAAAACTCATCCGATTCCCAGGCTTTAAATACCCCCTGATCGACAAGATCAGAAAGATCGACCTCTCCCGCAACTCCATCATCAAATCGAATCCAGAGAATATAATTCGGCCTAGCTTCACAATCAATGATTCTAGCACGTTTATAATTCATAATCATTCTCTCTATGCTAATGGCGGCACCTTTGGAATAGATTCCCCTTTCGACGCCGCTTTCCAAGCATTGTTCAACTCTTTCGAATACATGGTTGCCCATTCTATCGCAAGTCCCAAAACACGAGGAGGCAAATCTCCTTCTATAAGTCTTATAGGATCTAGCCCAATCATCCCTTCAAAGTCCCCATACTTGGCATGAAAATGAGGAGGAGCATGATCTCGAAAGTACATATAAATCAATATCCCAAAAAATTGGCTTATTTTAGGCATTCCAACCAGGGCTTTTTGATTAAAAAGATTTGATAGACATTCCTGTATAACGGTAACATCTTCAAGAAATTTTGGAGATGTTATGAGCAAGAAAAAGGCACAGGAATTTTACTCAGCGATTGATGAAATCGC
>JAJXYX010000037.1 GCA_021780355.1 bacterium
CCATCACGTTCTCGTCTATGTTGGAGCTTGAGCTGTTCGCGTTCTTTTTCAGTTAAAAAATTCATGCCACGATTATGCGGCCAAGAGAAATTTTTGTGAATCAAAATTTTGATTCACGAAGGGTATACAACGATTTTCTTGTCCTTTTATTAAAAATCTCATTTTCTAGAGAAGATCTTTGTAAATTAGCGACCGGTTCATTTGATGCGCAAGTACAAAAAGAAGTGCTTAGTCGAATAGAACAAACGAATATGCCTAGTGAAATGCGAGAATATTACATCAAAAATTTTGATCGTTTTGCCAAAATCTACTACCCGATCCAACATAGAATTCAGCCTGGTTATGATACTTACGGACCAACAGAAGCTCAAAAAGTGGATTACTGGTCGCACGACATTTATTTTAATAAATTAAAGAGTTATGCAGACGCCGGAAAGATCATATCTACGATTGGAGATATTGGCGATTTACATTTTCTAGATGGTCAAAAAATAGCAATATTAGACACTTCTAATGTCGGGGATTATTCTATATTAAATGCGAATACCAATAGCTTCCCAATAATTATCTGGAACGCTCAATTTAGAAAGTTTCACGGAAGCGATCGTTATCGTTCATATGAGCATGAGCCACTAACCTTAGAAGAAAAAAACAAGTTCGATCACTTGTTTGAAAAAATTCTCGATCAGATACAATCGAATTTTGAAATCAAATTACCCCGCCCCTTAGCAGCACGTGTTATAATGAAGTCAATAATGCAAAATCGAACTTATGGAAGAGAGTTATATCAAGAGAAAATAAAATGGACCTCATCTAGTTTTTTTTGCATCGGGTTTGTGGATCCATTTCATGATCCAGCTCCATTTAGTTATTCAAAGACGACGCTTAAAGCCCTCGAAATCCTTACAAGCGATGATGCGGATAGTGGGCATTTGCAAGAAACATTGGAGAAAACGCTTCATCGAGAGATACAAAATTGATGTGATAAAATAGCAACAACCTGTTAAATCTTTTTTTTAATTCTAGCCGCGCGCCGAGCCCCCAAGCGCCCCTCCTACCTTCGGGTCTTATCCCCATATTTACCCTTGACCGGCCGAGCAGGAATATCTGCAAATACTTAACCAGCTGATCCTGAGCCTCTTCCCCAAAACACCTCAATGGGGTGCTTTTAACTAGGTCTAGGGGGTCAATATCTACCATTATATTTCCGTATTGAGGAGGTCGTAAATTACATCAAGGCTCTAAACCATGGCATGAAAAGACTCGATGAGTTTCCTATGAGCATTCGCCTGATCAAAGAAATTCACGCGATCCTTATGGAAGGTGTCCGAGGCAACGACAAGACTCCTGGCGAGTTCAAAAAAAGTCAAAATTGGATCGGCCCTGCAGGCTCTACTCCTAGCACAGCCTCATTCATCCCCCCGCCTCCAAAAGAAGCGATGGATGCAATGGGAGCGCTCGAACTCTATTTGCATAAAAACACAGAAGTTCCCCTCCTTGTTAGCTGCGCCCTCGTTCACTACCAATTTGAAACCATCCACCCTTTTCTTGATGGTAATGGCAGATTAGACAGACTCTTGATCACTTTCTACCTCTACTGGAAAAAAGCCCTACAACACCCCACCCTTTATCTCAGTTACTACTTCAAAATGCACCGCCAAGAGTACTATGACCGTCTGAATCTCGTGCGCGATAAAGGCGATTATGAACAGTGGGTTATCTTCTTTCTCAAAGGCGTTATTTGGACTTGCGAATCTGCTCTACAAACCATTAAAAAGGCACTACAGTTGCAAGAAGATCACAAAAAGCGCCTGATCAAAGAAAAGCTCTCAACCCCCTACGCCGTCGCTTTACTTGGATATCTTATTGAAAAACCACACCTCTCCATCAAAGATGCAGCAAGTCACCTCAACATTTCATACCAAAGCGCCAAAACGCTTACACATCAGCTTGTAAACCTTGAAATCTTAAAAGAAACGACGGGTAAACGTCGAGATAAACGCTATAGTTATTGGGAATATCTTGACCTATTGTCGGAAGGAACATGAAAAAACCAAATCTCAAAACAAAATGCCTCGGAGACATCGAATATACCGAATTATTTAAGCGCTCAGAAGTCGCTCTATATCTCATGCAATACAAAACGTGCCCCTCCTCTTAAAATTGGACGCGTTCAGAACGTGCGACACGAGGTCGCTGGAGGGAATTGTCTCTATTATGGGGACCACTCCTACTGCGGAGTGAATCTAGGGTCCTGAATAAAGCAGCGGGCCCGACAATATAGCGAAACGCCTTCGGGCATGGGATGGAGATCCGTGAGGAACTCCGCCTCCTGTTAGCTATGAGACAGGTAAGCGTTAGATAGTGAGCGTGGCGAATAACTGTGAATCTGCATTAAAGACCGTCATACGTGACAAGTGAAAATAGCTGAAACACTTGAGCCAAAATGACAAAGATAAGCGAGTGGGCTGGTTGTTCTGTCCAGTTCACGCAGTTCAAAAGCTTTCCGGTCGAAAGCAGGGGCCTAACCTCACACATATTCCCACAGTGGAACGTAGAAACCTCATATTGCTCCCGGCATCGGGTAAGCGCGTCGTAAGACTCGCCCAAGGCAGTGTGAGATTGGGACATTGGAAGAAGCAAATGCCGATCTGTAATGGATCGGATACGGATTGAAATATATCCGGCTCGAAAAAGCGCTGACGTCCAATTGGTCTCTCTTTGCAAGAGAAATTGAAGAACCATTGAAATGAGGAAAGAGCAAATGATGACAGTGACACAATCGCTGATTGGTGCATCCTCAACGCCGGTCAAGATCTGGAGCGTCATCAACTGGCGTGACGTCGAGACTCATGTACGAAGGCTGCGATTGCGTATTGCAAAGGCTATCAAAATCAGACGCTACGGCAGGGTTAAATCTCTGCAATGGCTTTTGACTCATTCATTCTTTGTCAAATTACTGGCAGTAAGGCGGGTTACCCAAAACACTGGAAAAAATACTCCAGGGGTAGACCGCTTAAGAGTCGTCCAAAAGATTGGGGGCGGGCGGACTCCGGGACTCCCGCCGGTTCGTCGCAGTAGCTCCTCACTTCGAGCCCGCTCGAAAGCCAAACTCTTGGCTTTCTCCGCCCCCAATCAATAAAAAGACCACATCGAAGCGATGCGGTCTTTTTATTGATTGGGGGCGGGCGGACTCGAACCGCCGAACTCCGAAGAGGGGAGATTTACAGTCCACCTAGATCCAACGTCTCACAACAAGAAACAATACCTAGCAACTTAATAACTAGGGATTTGCGACCAAATACACGAAAGTTACTGTTGTCTAGAATTGGCAATTATTGGTGATTGTTGTCCCACCAGTGTCCCAAGGGACGTAAAAATTAAGCTTTAAAGAATGTCCAATTAATTGTACAATGAAGAAAAAGAAGCAAAACCCCTGAATTTGAAGACTGGTTAAGTTCTCTGCCTCTTAAATCTAAGCTGCAGGTAGAAGACCGTCTTCTTAATATCGTTTGTGAAGGGCATTTCGGTATTTGCAAACACTTAACCTCTCATGTTTGGGAGTTAAAGTGGGCTAGTGGCAGGCGTGTTTACTATGCATATCTTGCTGAATATAACATTTTACTTCTTCTAGGAGGGAACAAAAATGGTCAAAACAAAGACATTAACCAAGCACAAAAAATCCTCAGGAAATATACCGAAACTGCGCCTTAAAAAAGGTATAAAGCTAGCCAAGCACGATCCTTTTAAAGATCTTTTGGATGAAAAGATTATTGCGCAAGCTTTTTGGGAGTGCTTAAAAGAAAATGATCCAGAAGGAGCTATGGAAGTGATCACAGCTCATCTTAACGCTCTAAATAAAGTCCATTTCGCAAAAGAAGCCCAAATACCCCGCTCAACTCTTTACCATAGCTTAAAAAGCAAAAATCCTACGATAAAGACGGTAGCTAAGATGATTCATTGCAGCGCGTAAATAACAGCTATCGATTTTCAAAAGCACGGATCAAGAAGGGTCCAAAAGGTTCAAACTAGATAGAAAAGCAAACTTGCGCTAATCACCCCCCCCCCGAGGGCTAGAATCACCCTCATCTTAATAGCTAGCAAGTTACAACCGGATACGCAAAAGCTGTTATTATCTAAAATTGGCAGTTATTGATTATTGCTGTCCCATCTATGTCCCATTAGGGATATTGGAACGGTACTTTTAGAACTAGATTTTGGTAAATTTTTCTCTATGAAATTAGGGTCGGTTGGGAGATTCAGAACTTTTGACTGGAAGACTTCGTCTCTTTCTTCTATGATTTTTTTAAAAAAATTTATTCCAAGAGCCCATTGTCATGTCTAACCTCGAGATCATTAGAAAAATGCAAAGTCATTTTGATAGCCTAGCGCAAACTCTACCCGAAGAAAGCATTGAATTTTGGTTTGCTAGAGACTTGCAAGAGCCATTGGGTTATGCAAAGTGGGAAAACTTTCTTACTACAATTATGCGCGCCATAGAATCTTGCAAAACAACGGGCTCCGATCCAAATGACCATTTTCGTGGCGTCAGGAAAATGGTTCGCTTAGGCAGCGGCTCAGAGCGAGCCATCGAAGACTTTATGTTAACTCGTTACGCTTGTTATCTGATCGCTCAAAACGGAGACTCCCGCAAAGAGCCCATCGCTTTTGCTCAGAGCTACTTTGCTATTCAAACGCGCAAACAGGAGTTAATAGAAAGTCACATGCTCTTGCAAGCCAGATTGGAGGCCAGAGAAAAACTGAGAGAAGCTGAAAAAACTCTTTCTCAAAATATCTACGAGCGTGGCGTAGATGAGTCTGGCTTTGGACGAATTCGCTCTAAAGGCGATCAAGCTCTTTTTGGAGGTCATTGTACACAGACTATGAAGAACAAATATGGAATTACACAAAACCGACCGTTGGCAGACTTTTTACCTACACTGACCATCGCCGCAAAGAATTTAGCGACAGAAATGACCAATCATAATGTATCCCAGGATGATTTACATGGAGAAACGACCATAGCAAATGAGCATGTTCAAAATAATCAAAGCGTCCGTTCTATGCTCGGACAACGCGGCATTAAACCAGAAAATCTTCCTCCCGAAGAAGACCTTAAAAACCTTGAACGTCGTATAAAATCAGAAGAGAAAAAACTAATTGTAGAATCTGCCAAGCTACCCAAATCGTGAAGAGGGGATCTATTATAAAGAAAAAGACTAAGTCCACCTATGAGAAATTCATAGAAAATAAAAAACAAAAACGACAGCTCGACAGAGAATATAGAGAACTTCTCATATCAGAACTCTTGCTTGCAGCTATGAAAGAAGATCATCTCTCCGTCAGAAAACTAGCTGCAGAAGCTGAGGTCTCTCCTACAATTATTCAGAATTTAAAATCAGGAAAAAAAACCAATATCACCATTGAGACTTTATCCAGAATTCTAGATGTAATTGATTACCAAATCATTTTAGCTCCCGAAAGCGGTTCAAGAAAACAGCTTAAAATGGCTTAAAAAAATGACAATCACTTACCAGCTTGGGATTTCGCTTATTGCAGTGATCGCCGCGCTAACCATTTTTCAATCCGTAGCAACAATGATCGATGATCATCGTTATCCACCACCAGGAAAGCTCATCGACATTGGAGGATGTAAATTACACATCCATACTACAGGACAAGGCGAACCCACCGTCGTTTTAGATGCAGGCTTAAGCGGCACTTCTCTCGGATGGGCTTTAGTCCAAAAGGAAGTTCAAAAATTCACACGGGTGTGCAGCTATGATAGAGCGGGATATGCTTGGAGCGATCAATCGGCCTCCAAACGCACTAGTCTTCATTTAGCCAAAGAATTACATACACTTCTCCATAAAGCAAATATTCCTGGCCCCTATATTCTTGTAGGGCATTCCTTCGGCGGATGCAATGCACTGTTGTTCGCTGATTTATATCCCGAAGAGACCATTGGAGTTATTTTGGTCGATTCTGTCCATGAAGATATGTTACGAGAGCGCTCAACTGCTCATTTCAATTTTCAATGGCTATTATCAGCAATAGGATTCAAAAGATTACAAGGTCCATCCAACGCCATTACAGAAATGTTCACTCCCCTGCCCGAACAAATTAGGCATATGTATATCGCTCAAATGAACAAAATAAGTTATACCCAAACAGTTTCGAGAGAAATGGAAGCTCTGAATGAAAGCCTTTGTCAGTTATATGAAAGAAAAGTGCATCTTCAAGACAAACCGCTTATCGTGATCACAGCCGGTAAATTTGCTGACAACAGCGAAGAGAAAGCGTGGACATGCCTTCAAAAAAGACTTCTTTTAAAGTCAAATCGCTCTAAACAGATCATCGCCGATAAAAGTGATCATATGATTAATCACCATCAACCGGAAATTATCATCGAAGCGATTCAAGAAATCTTAAAAAACCAATAGTTTAAGCTATAACTCACAGACAAAAAAACGTCAATGTGTTGAATATTGCTGTCCCATTTATGTCCATTAACAAGCTAAGAAACGGTTATTTTAACAAAAGATTTTAGGCTATTTTTCATAGAGAATTTGGGGGCGGGCGGACTCCGGGACTCCCGCCGGTTCGTCGCAGTAGCTCCTCACTTCGAGTCCGCCCGCCCCCAATAAAAAAAAAGACCACATCGAAGCGATGCGGTCTTTTTATTGATTGGGGGCGGGCGGACTCGAACCGCCGAACTCCGAAGAGGGGGGATTTACAGTCCCCTGCAATTGCCGCTATGCGACACCCCCAGATATGGGCTAAAGAAAAGGTTGCTGGCGAAAGGAATTGAACCCTCAACCATCCGATTACAAGTCGGGCGCTCTACCAATTGAGCTACGCCAGCGTGAAAGAGAAGATCATAATATAAGCCAACTTAAGATTCAATTTCTTTGTTTGGATCTTCCGGCGGAGGGGTTTCTGCGGCGGGTTTTTCCTCTGGAGAAACCGTTGGTTTTAACGATCTCGTCGCATCGGAAGGCTTGGAAATTTCCGATACTTTTGTCTGAAAAAGCCCTGTTAGCTGAGACATCTTTTTAGGCAAGACGTCTTGAGAATCTTCAATTTTTGTGGCCAAAAAACGGCCGCCAATCATTTTGCTTTCACAACATTTTTTAAATTTTTTCCCCGATCCGCAAGGACACGGGTCATTTCTACCAGTTTTCTTCATCGACCTGACTACTTTGATTCTTTTTGAGCCGCATTATAACAAATTGATCGGACTTTGCAATCAATCTTCTTGACCCAGGATGTCAATAGGCTTAAAATCTTTCCCTATATGAATACCCTCGTCCCTCTCGCCCAACCTCCTTGGAACGCTCTAGGCAAAGAGCTGGAAAGCCGCTTTAGAAAAGCTCTCTTTGACTTCGATTTACTCAATAAAAATATTGATAAAGTGGCGGTTGCTTTAAGCGGAGGGAAAGACAGCCTTACTTTGCTTTACCTTTTACATGCGATTCGGGGCAGAGGGTTTCCTTTATTTGAGATCCACGCCATCCATGTTGATGGGGAATTTTCCTGCGGCTCCGGGGTATCGGCCGATTTTTTACAAAATGTTTGCCGCAAACTGGAGATCAATTTGATCCTTTGCGAATCGACGCAAAAAAGGGAAACTCTTGAATGCTACCGCTGCTCAAGGGAAAGGAGAACATTGATCTTTCAGGCAGCCAAAAATGCGGGGGCCTCTACGATTGCCTTTGGACACCATCGAGACGACAGCGCGCAAACTCTTTTATTAAATTTATTCCACAAAGCTGAATTTGCGGCCAATTTGCCCAAAGTGCCCATGCACGATTACGGCATCACGATCATTAGACCCTTAATCTACATCGACGAAGAATCGATTAGAACCTTTGCAAAACAATATGGGTTTGCCCGGATCACCTGCCAATGCCCGGTAGGACAAAATTCTAAAAGAAAAGCCGTCGATCAGCTCCTCAAACAGATCGAAGAACATTTTCCCCATGTAAGGGGTAATTTAGCTAAAGCGGGACTTCTCTATGGCTCAGATAAGGCGCTCCGCCCCTAGTTTTCTAAAAAAATCTTGTCTGGATAGCAAATAAACAGATATACATATGGAAAATGAAGACTTTGCTAGCCGCCCAGTACTTATCTCTTGAACTCATCACATTTGCTGTCTATTTTTCAGCTCTTCTAGGCGTTGCTGTGCTTTCTTACAAAAAACAGCAATCCGATACAGATTTTTTAATCGGCAACCGCTCGCTAAATTTCTGGCTCACCGCTCTTTCGGCGCACGCCAGCGATATGAGCAGCTGGCTCTTTTTGGGCTACCCTGCCCTCATTTACGGATCCGGCGTTTTTTCTGCCTGGGCTGCCATCGGCCTTACTCTGTTTATGTTTTTAAACTGGCAGTTCGTCGCTCCCAAACTTCGCACGATTACAGAGCAGTCGAACAGCTTGACGCTAAGCTCCTACTTTGAAACGCGCTTTGGCGATACAACAGGAAGCCTCCGGCTCATTTCTGGTTTCATGTCGATCCTTTTTTTCCTTTTTTACATCTCTTCCGGCCTCGTCGGCTTGGGTCTTTTAGTCGAGACGCTCTTTAATTTGCATTACACAGCGGGCATCTCGATCGGCCTTCTTGTCGTTATCACCTATGTGTTCATGGGAGGATATAGAACAATTGCCTGGATCGATCTTTTCCAAGGTTTTTTTCTCCTCGCCGTCATCGTCCTCATCCCCCTCTTGCTGCTCCGCCAGATCGGCGGCATGGGCCCTGTCATGGCAGAAATTTCCGCTAAACAACTCTCAACCACGTTCTTTCCTGACTACACGCCCAAAACATTCATCCATATTTTTCTCACCATGGCCAGCTTCGGTCTTGGCTATTTCGGCCAGCCCCACATCATCACAAAATTCATGGGGATCCGCCGAGTCAGCGATATGCATAAGGCAAAGTATTTAGGCATCAGCTGGCAGGCAATCGCGCTGGCAGCCGCCACATTCATCGGGCTCATTGGCATTTACATCTTTCCGAGAGGCCTCGACAACCCAGAGCAGCTCACGTTGGAACTTGTCAAACAAACGCTTCCGCCCTTTTTCGCCGGCCTCGTTCTCTGTGCAGTGCTTGCCGCGACAACCAATGTCATGGCAGCTCAAATTTTAGTTGTCGCTTCTAATTTATCCGAAGATTTTTATAAGCGGCTCTTTCGAAAACATGCCTCGCCTGAAGAACTTCTCTGGGTCTCCCGATGCAGCGTCATCTTGATCTCTTTGGTAGCCTTTATGGTCGCCTTTTTCAAGCTCAGCACAATTTATCAGCTCGTTCTTTTCTCCTTTTCGGGACTCGGCTCAGCCTTCGGCCCTCTCATCTTACTTTCTCTTTATGTCGAAAACATCCATAAATACGCAGCTTTTGCCGGCATCCTCATCGGAGGTTTGACAGCGGCTGCTTGGCCTTATTTTAACGAGCTGTATCAATGGAATATCCCGTCTCTCGTTCCCGGCTTTTTTCTTAGCGCCCTCTCGATTATCATCTTGTCAGCAGTCTGCCGAAAACCCATCGAAGCGTGAAACTTTTCAAAGATTGAATGATAAGGGGTTTTCAGCGATAATCCTCTAAAATAAATCATGTAGGTAGTATGTCGAATCGCCCGTTTTTATTAATTACCAATGATGATGGAATTCATGCCTCCGGCATCAGACATCTTTGGGAAGCCGTTTGCGACTTTGCAGATGTTGCTATCGTTGCGCCTCAATCAGAAAAATCTGGCAGCGGCCTTTCTATTACCTGGACCCGTCCCCTTTTAATTCAAAAAATTTCTTGGGATGATCACACTCCTGCATGGAGCGTCAACGGAACTCCAGCGGATTGCGTAAAAATGGCGCTGAGCATGATTTTAGACCGCGCTCCCGACTTAGTGATCTCAGGAGTCAATAGAGGCTCTAATGCAGGACGCACGGTGTTATATAGCGGAACCATCGGCGGCATCATCGAGGGCGTTTTAAAAGGCGTTCCTGGCATCGCCTTTTCTTTTTCCGATTTTGAAACACCTCCCGTCGCAGCCACAAAAAAATACATTTTAGCTCTCATTGAACACGTATTGAAAAAACCGCTCCCTAAAGGATCTTTTTTAAACGTCAACTTTCCCGTCGACTGCCAGCATCTCATCAAAGGCATCAAACTGAGCCGACAAGGGAAAGGATACTGGAGCGAAGCTCCGGAAAAGAGAACCCACCCTGAAGGGACCCCCTACTACTGGCTAGGAGGCCAATGGCGCTCGTTCGAAGAAGAGGCTGATAGCGACGTCGCTCATTTGGAACAAGGATATATCGCTGCCGCTCCCATCCATGTGAATGACCTGACCGATTTGACTGTCTACAACGAGCATAAAAAGCACATCGAAGCGCTATTTACTGCCCCCGAAGAAGAGCATAAACCGCGTCCACTTGAGAGCGTTCAATAATTTCCCTACACCCAGGGATCTCATACAACCGGGCCAACTCGGCGAATAGTTCCTCACTTTCATGTAAAGGCTCTTTTTTCCACAAATACTGAGGATGTTCACCGCGAAACATCCTCACTTCCACAAGAACGTTGGCAAGTTTTTTAAATTGTTTTTTCAATTGAGGGGTCGCCGCCTGCAGCTCTTCATGATTTTCCACCCCTTTTAACACGAGCGTAATCTCTCGGACGATCCTTTGTCCTTTCAAACGAAATTCTTCCTCTGAAGAGACAAAACAAGAGGTCATGAGCAGAGTCAACCAGATCATTTTTTTACCTTTTATCACCCTATTTCTCCTCTGCTTTTTCCCTAAAAGATACAAAAAAAAACCTATTTCTTGAACAAAATATCCTTTTCAGATACGATGGGTACTCGTTTTTGGGCGTATAGCTCAGTTGGTAGAGCGCCTGTCTTACACACAGGTGGTCATAGGTTCGAGTCCTTTTGCGCCCAACGTTTTGTAGATGTATAGCCGCTTTATGCGGGAGTAGTTCAATTGGTTAGAGCACCGCCCTGTCACGGCGGAAGTTGCGGGTTCGAGCCCCGTCTCCCGCGCATTTTGCGCTGTACAAACATCGAGTTCTTTAGTAATCTTCAATTTTACTTCCAAGCAGATATCTATGGCCCAAACACAGACGATCCGACAAAAACTCCTGCACTACGCAGCCAGCTTTAGCGGCATGGCCGTTGGCGCTTTTTTTGCAGCTTTAGCGCTCCGTATTTTTTTCATTCCGAATGAACTGATCGACGGCGGCGTGCTGGGTATCTCGATGATTTTAGCCAGACTCAGCCACCACTCATATCTTTCTCTGTATCTTTTGATGCTCAATATCCCTTTTGTGTATTTAGCCTACCGATATATCCGAAGATCTTTTGTCATCCACATGCTGGTTGCAATTCTTCTGTTTGCTTTTTTTCTCTCTGTGCTCGAATCTCTTCCTTCTTTTGGGGCAGATCCTTTAGAAGCAATTGTGATCGGCGGAGCTATGCTGGGAGCTGGAGCTGGCCTCATCATCCGTTACGGAGGCTGTACAGACGGAACAGAAATTTTAGCGATCCTGATCAATCGAAAAAAAGGGTTCACCGTCGGCCAGGTGATTTTGTTCATCAACATCTTCATTTTTGCCGCTTATGGTTGGATTTTTGACAATTGGCACACCGCACTTCGCTCGCTCATGACCTACATCGTCGCCTTCAAAATGATGGACATCGTGATCGCGGGCCTAGAAGAGCTCAAATCGGTTCTCATCATGTGCGCCAAGCCTGATAAACTAAGCAAAATCATCACGCATGAACTGGGCTTAGGCCTCACCTTCATTAAAGGAAAAGGGGGCTATTCTGGAGAGGACCGCGACATCTTGTTTATCATCGTAGAAAGACTTGATCTAGCAGAACTAAAAGAGATCGTGCTCAGAGAAGACCCAACAGCCTTCATCGCGATCGAAAATCTCCATGAAGTAGCTTACGGCAGAACCGCCAAAATCGCCCTCAAAAGAAAAAGCCGCAAAGGATTCGTCAAAGGCTGGCTGTAAATCACTGCCGTCAGCTTTCTTCGACGTGCCGTTTCTTTAAGTTCTTTAGCCTTTTATTTTTTCGGCGCAAAGTTTGAAATGAACTCACAGCGTCATCAGAAAAATGGATAGGAATCTTTTCCAAATACTCTCGGGGCGATTTCTTTTTACGCTTCCCATCTGTTGAAGACGCAAGAGAACGAGAAGCCATGAACTGAAACTCCCTGCTTAACTTGCCTAGCATTGTTTCTTTCGACAAAATCTCTCTTGGGGAATCATTCATTTCGACTTCATTATGCCACCACCTCTTGTGACAATCTCTCGCCTCCAAAGAAATTTCGATGCCGAGCGAATGGATAGATTGGAGAAAAAAAGCTTTCTTGCGATCTAGTTCATCAATATATCTCTCCATACATTCTTCCTCATCGATCAACTCATGTCCCCAAGCTTCTAGCAGCTCCAATTCCTGTCGAGCTCTGCAAAAACTCCGCTCCCCATCCAAAGTTTCCGCTCCAAGAAGCAAGTCCTCAAGCAAAAGAAAAGCGCGATCTTCCAGTTCTTTAACTTTCTCAACAACCTCCATCAAACATTTCTTTTTCTGTTCACGTTCTTCCAAACCCATTTTTTCTGGTTCATCAAATGTTAAATCCTCAATTTGCAAAGACCGAAAAATTCCGTCGTTTTCATGGATCTCAAACAATTGACGACCAATTTTCTTTAGCGCTAAACTTTCTTCATCATACCTCTTCATCAACCCACAATAAATTTCTTCACAATTTTTTAACCCCAATCCACAATCTGCAGCCATATCAAACCTCCACACTACATCTGACTCAAGCATCTAAGAAATAGATCTTACCAGAAGGCCGATAAATGTATATTAATTTTCCATAAAGAAATCTCTAATCCATAAAAAACAAAAGGATTCTAAAGGACCCCGTCCTTTAGCGGGGTAGAGACTGTCTATGAATTTGGTTTCTGTCGATTTTGTGGTTCTTTTGGATCGATTTTCGACTCCCTGTTAAGGGGTCAATATTACCCCTTAACAGGGAGTCGAAAATCGATCCAAAATAATCCCCAAAATCGACGAAATCCAAATTTATACCGAAGAAAGCTGAAGAATCGGCTTACAGGCGGGTTCAAAGCGCCAAAAATCGATTGTCATCAAGGGGGGTTGTATTGCCTCGATACTACC
>JAJXYX010000094.1 GCA_021780355.1 bacterium
GCCTCGATCGATCATCAAACGCAAGTGATCAACTGGAAACGCGAAGCGTTGGAAGGCGATAGGGACTTAAATCCAAAGAAACTGAAAAGTCGAAGAAAACTATAAACTATAGGGGGCGAAGCCCCGATAGCTAATAGACGTCCAATAGATAGCGTTTTTCTTTGCGCAGGCGTTTGAGATAAAGCCTTGCGTCTTCGGAAGAGAGGTCGCCGTATTTTACGGCGATGTGTTCGAGGGCGCTATCGACATCTTTGGCCATTTTTTCTGCATCGCCGCAGACGTAGAGGAAAGCGCCGCTTTGAAGCCAGTCCCAGAGGGAGGCGCCGTGCTCTTGGAGTTTATGCTGCACGTAGATTTTTTCGGCCTGATCTCGGGAAAAAGCGGTGTCGAGGCGGAGGAAGTTTTGTTTGACGAGCTCAGTAAAAAAGGGTTCGTAGTAAAAGTCGTGAGCGCGGTGGCGTTCTCCGAAGAAGAGCCAGTTGCGGCCTTTGGCTTGGTCTGCTAGCCGCTCTTGGAGGAAGGCCCTGAAGGGGGCGACGCCTGTGCCGGGGCCGATGAGGATGATCGAATCGTCGGGGGAGGGGAGGCAAAATCCGTTGGAGGGTTGGATGTAGAGGGGAATGGAGGTCGATTCGAGATCTGCCCCGCGGCAGAGAAAGTAGCTAGCGACGCCATGGCGGGTTTCTCCTTGCTGGACGTAGGAGAGGAAAGAGACGGTTAGATGAATTTCATTGGGAAAGACTTTGGAGGAAGAGGCGATCGAGTAGAAACGGGGCATGAGAGGAAGGAGGCTGTCGGCGAGTTTTTGAGGCGAGAGGCGTGTGGGCTCATGAAGACGTAAAAAATCAAGAATGTTGTGGGAAAGGAGAGCTAAGTTGAGCCGTTCTTTGTCTTCGAGAAGAGGGTGGATGGGAGCGCCGCATTCGCTTAAGAGCGAGAGGAAGCGGGAGTGGGCTTTGGAAAGGTTCGCTTTAGTGAGGAGAAAAGAGCGGAGGGGAAGAGTGGATTTGGTTTTGGGATCGGAGATCGGCTCTTCTCCTGAGAAATGGAGAGTGTTTAAGATGCGCTCAACCGTGTGCGGATCATTTTGAGGAAGTATGGCCACGCTGTCGCCGACGGCGAAGGGGAGATCTTGAGCGGGAAGATCGAGCGTCACGTGATAAGTTTGTTTCGTCGAGCTTGGAGAGGTGAGGAGGTAGCGCTCTTTGATTCTTGCATTGTAAGGATTGGTTCGATTATATGTTGACAAGGTGTTCCTCAATGAAATATAGGACAAGAAGAGCAAGGTACGGAGAAAGCATTTGCAAAACTCTCATTGGATTCGAAAGTTGGTTTTCTGTTCTCTTTTCCTGCCGCTCGTTGGCTGCGAAGTCCACGAGGTCAATCCTAGAGGCTATGTGATTTCTCAGACGCGGGAAGCCTCTCAGGAAGACCCAATTGAAAGCGTTCAGCCTTGATCAGCTAGCAGATGCTTGACATCCCTTTTGTCCCATCCCTTTTTAAGTTGATCCATTTTTTTATTTGAAATGCCTCCCAACGCTTGGATCGCGTTCATGAGGCGTACCCGGGTTCGATCTTTTCCAAGCAAAGTGACCGAATTAAAAAGGGGAGGCCCTTGCAGCTTTCCCATGACGCAGGCAAAAAGAACGGGGATCATCACTTTTTTGTGATGGATAGCAAACAAGTCGGCCACTTCGTGGGAAGCTTTTTCCAAAGCAGCTCCGCTCCAGTCTTCTTGCTCATCGAGGCTCCAGATAATCGATTGGATTAAAAAGCTGATGAGCTCAGGGGGTGTGTTTTTAGGACACAAAAGCTCTGGCGTGATTGGTAGATCGTTGATGAAGAAAAAGGAGCAAAGCTGCATGAAATCGCCGAACGTTTTAATCCGCGTGTGAGCGAGAGGCATTAAACGGCGCATAAATTCTTCATTAAATTGCCAGTCGACAAGCCGATTCCAAAGCTGATCTTCAGGGATTGTCTCGATGATCTTTTTTTGGTTGACCCAGTGCAATTTTTGAATGTCGAAAAAAGCCCCTGAGATGCCGATCCGCTTGGGATCGAACGTCTCGATGATCTCTTCTAGCGAATAGATCTCCTTGTCGTCCGGCATGCTATAGCCCATGAGCGTAAGGAAATTGAGGAGTGCTTCAGGGAGAAAACCGCTGTCTCGGAAATAAAAAATCGAGGTGGGGTTTTTTCTTTTCGAGAGCTTTTTGCCGTCTTTGCCAAGCAGCAGCGGCATGTGCATAAATGTTGGGGCCGTCCAGCCGAAAGATTCATAGAGCAAAATATGCTTTGGTGTCGAGCTCATCCACTCGTCGCCTCGGATTACGTGGGTGATTTTCATTAAATAATCATCGACCACATTCGCGAGATGGTAAGTGGGAAATCCGTCTGATTTGAGGAGAACTTGATCGTCAATGTCCGCCCAAGGAGAGGTAATGCGTCCTTTGATCGCATCATCATAAACGCAATCGCCTGTGAGAGGAACTTTGAGACGGATGACAAAAGGCTGCCCTTTTTCTTCCCGTTCTTTCACTTCAGCCGGACTGAGATTGCGATATCTACGATCATATCCCGCTCTCCTCCCTTCCGCCGCTGCAACTTCGCGCATCTCGGCGAGCTCTTCTGCTGTTGCAAAGCATTTGTAGGCCTTCCCCTTTTCTAGGAGCTCATAGGCATATTTTTGATAAATTTCGGTTCTCTCCGATTGGCGGTAAGGGCCGTAGGGGCCTCCCACATCGGGACCTTCGTCCCATTCGATTCCAGTCCAACGAAGGGCATTAAAAATGTTTTTTTCATATTCGGGCCGGCTGCGAGACTGGTCCGTGTCTTCGATTCTGAGGATAAAAGTCCCTTTGAAGTGTCGTGCAAAAATCAAATTGAATAGAGCAATGTAAGCGGTCCCTACATGAGGGTCTCCGGTGGGAGAGGGGGCAATACGAACGCGGACAGTCATGAAAACTCCTAGAGGGAAAATGGGTCTTGTAAACCGTACATTTTCCCTATCCAGGAGGTTTTAATGCAAGGAGGAAACTTGTAAAATGTACGATTTTATATTTTTTTCATTAAAAAAATTAAGTCTTTCATGATGTTCATGGTTTCGGCGAGTTGCAAATCGCTCTGGCCGAAAAGTTCGATTGGTTCTGCATCGTAGTTTTTATTGCTGAGCTCTTTAAGAAAATTTTGATAGTTTTTGTTCGTTTTGATGCGAAGTTGAGAGTTTTTTTCAAGAGTTTCTAGGTAAGGAGCGTATGTGGTGAGCTTGGTTTGCATGTTGTATTTATAAAGAGGGCCTAGCTGGAGGCGGTGAAAAGGAGCGATATCGGAAAGATCGTCTTCGAAGTGGGGCTCGATTTCATCATTTTCCAGAGGGAATTTTGCGAATTTTTCGCCAATGTCGAGTTCGGACAAAATGCCAGGGACGACAAGATCCGAAGCGACGCCCGTAAGCTGTGGGCTTTTGCCGGAGACGGTATAGTATTTGCCTCGGGTGACTTTATATTCTCCCTGCGGGTTGATTTTTTGGTTTGTGGGGTCGAGGGTAAACGTTTGAAATGTCCCTTTTCCAAAGGTATGCTCATCGCCTACAACGAGCGCGCGCCCGTAGTCTTGAAGGGTTTGCGCGACGATTTCCGCGGCTGAAGCGCTGGCCCTATTGACTAAGATGAGGAGCGGCCCGTCCCAAATCGGCTTGCCCTCGATTTCTCTGAGATGCTGCAGTCGGTCGTTGCTGTCTTTAATGGAGACGACGATGCCTTTTTTGATGAAAAGGCCGGTCACTTCAACAGCCTGGCCTAAAAGTCCCCCCGCATTGCCTCTGAGATCGAGAACGATCCCTTTGAGTTTATGGTCTTTTTTAATCTCTTCGAGGATTTTTCGTAGATCTCCGGCCGATGAGCTATGCTGGTCTTGATAAAATGAGAATAGGCGAAGATGGGCGATGACCCCGTCGCCGTAAGGTTCCCAGGAGCTATCGAGGCGGGTTTCTTCTAAAACTACTTCGTTGCGGATGATTTCAATGTCGAGCCGTTCGATTTTTCTCTCGTCGCCTTCGCTGGATTCTCTTAAAATTGTCAAAAGGACGGGCGTCTCTTTTTCTCCTCGGATCATTTCAACGGCATCTGTGATATCGAGGCCTACGATCGATTCGTGATCGACGGCGATGATTCGATCGTTGATTTTGAGTTTGTTGCCTTGGCTTGCTGGGCTATTTTCCAAAATGCGGACAATGGAGAGGCCGTCTAAATTGTCTCTGAGCTGAGCTCCTATGCCGAATAGGCGCTGCTGAACTTGGATCATAAATTGATTCGCTTCGAGCGGAGTGAAATAATTTGTGTGGGAGTCTAGAGAAGCGGTCGTCGCTTTTAATAGATGCGTCAAGGTGAGTTTGAATTTTTCTTCAGGAGTTTGTCCGATGACTTCAGATTCTCGAAGAGCTCTTCTTTTGTCGATGCGGGCGATGAATTTGTCTTTGTTTTCATCTCCAAGTTTTTCACAAGCTTCAATCTGAAGCGCTTTGATGCGCAGCAGTCGATCGGCTAGCTCTTCGCGGCTTTGTACCCAAGAGAGGTCTTTGAATTCTTCGCTTTTGACTCCTTGAGGCAGAGGCTCTGAGCTGATCTCGCTTTCTATATCGTTTCGCCTTTCAATCGCTTTGATCATGCAGTCATGAATTTTTTCAAAAAATGAAAAGTCTGCCTTTTTAAAGGCTAATAGCCCCAGCTCCAATGTTTCTTCAGAGGGATGAAGCCACTTTTGGATCTCTCCTTCGAGAAAATAGGTTTTTGTAGGATCTAGCTCAGTTAAATAATTTTCTAATGTCCGTTCGATGAGCTGGGGAGTCAAGCGCTTGTAGACGGCGTGAGCTTTCAAAATTTCTTCGACTTTGCTCTTCACATCTCGTGGAGTAATGTCGGGAAGTTTTGGCTCGACGATTGAGGTTATCAGAAGAAAAAGAAGAGAAAATAGATAACGAGCCATGGCAGTCCTCGCTGGGTTGGTAAAGATATCTTAACGTTTTATTACTGGAAATTTGGGGGGGGGCCACCCAGATTTCAACTTTTTGAGTGGTCTCTCAGTCCCTAACAGCCTGAATATACCGAAAAAGGGGAGTTTGGTGCTATGGAAAATATATAGAACTAACTTGATGTGTTTAAGTGACTTGTGAAATGGTAATGAAAATTTTCCCGATTACCGGTAAAATTTTTTCACTTGAGTAGGAAAAAGATTGAATTTTACCTCATGTCATGGAATAATACTTAGTTGAAAAGGTAAGATAAATTCTAACTAACAAGAGTGTTAGGCCAATTAAATTGTTTAATGTTGGTCTGTAGAAAAAATTAGATTTTAAAATTGTAGGAGAAGAAAATGAATTCTGAAAACCAAAAGCCGGCAGAAGGAGCTATTAAGGTAGTTTCCATTACTGAAGCTGCCCGCATTAACAATGTTACAAGACAAGCGATTTATGTAGCGATCAAGCAAAAGAAATTAAAAGCTACAAAAGACGCAACCCGTTGGACTATTCACTTAGATGATTTAGAAGAGTATCGACTCAACAAGTATTCTAGAACAAAATCGATGTTCAATGGCGAACTTCTGTTCGACAACAAAAAAGGTTTTTATTCAGTAAACCAAGCCGCAAAGCTTCTAAATGTTCCAGCTCAAAAGATCTATTATGCAACGCGCGTAGGCTTATTGAAAGCTTCCCGCCGCGGAGCTGCTTGGATCATTACGGACGCCGATATTAAGTTGTACCAAGAAAATTATCTTAACAAGACGACAAAAGTCAGCTAATTTTCTTACGGCTCCTACAACTCGTGCCCAAGAGGACGCTCTTCAAAAGCGTCCTCTTGTCTTTTCTACTTTCTTAAAGGTGGAGAGTTGATGGCAAGAAAAGCAAGGAGTCCCACCATAAAAGCAAGATTTAAGCTAATGTCTGTTTCATAACCCGTGCATGATCTAGAAATTCCATCTTGCCTTTGTTTTTCTGCGCACCTGAATAAGCTGATTGTAAATTTACTCAGCGTCTGAAGAGCGAGAGCCGAGCAAGAAGAGGCAATGCCAACGAGAGTTTTCTGAAAGTTTACATGCTCTTTATTGCTAGTAAAATGACAGCGAGAGCCGCGAGGTAGAGTTGCGGTTTGTCCTATCAATCCCCCTGCAACAGCCCATATGCAAGCCATTGTAAACCCTATGCAAGAAACATCCATTTCATAGCAATGTTTTCCTCCGCCTTCACATTGCGTTGCAGTGAGAAGGAGTCCAATCGTATTAATCGCTGCGATCGCTGCAATAGAGGAGGTGAAAGCAATGTTAGTCCGATCTGATTCGTTCAAATAATTTGGTGTACTTGTTGGTTCATTTGTAGATTTAGGGAATTTTACATGACTCATAGAACGCCTGCCTTGGGTTAAAACGGCCAGCATTCTAAAAAATAAATAAAATTTTTGCCATAAAAAAAGGGATTCTAAAGGGCGATAGCCCTTTAGTGGGGCTTGGGGCAAAGCCCCAAAAAAAGTCACTCGTACTCAGTCTGAAAATCTTTAATATGCAGTTGGATTGAGGCCTTATTAAGGAACATATTGATATGGGGAGTAAAGGCGATGCGGAGAGGAAGATTTTTCCGTTGGATTTGGTGTTTGCGGGTTGCGAGGCCGAATCCGATACCTTCTAGGGTGCGGTCGCCTTGTTCGAGGAAGAATTTTAGATGCTGCGTGCCGACGATTTTCGGGGGCCAGAGTTGATTGGTGTCGGCGTAGAGGATGGGGGGAGGATTTTCATTGCCGAAGGGTTCGAGGAGAGAGAGGGATTCCATGAAATCGAAAGTGATTTCGTGGAAGTGGATTTTTGCGTCGAGATACATTTTGGGAGTGATGTCTTGGTCTTGCAAAACGTTTTGCGCAGATTGGATGAAATGCTGCTTAAAAGAGGGGATGTTTTCCTCTGAGATCGTGAGTCCAGCGGCGTAGTCGTGGCCTCCAAAATTAATGAGGAGGTGTTCTTGCTTTTTTAAAATATCGAGAAGAGGAAATTCAGGAATCGTCCTAATAGAACCTTTGCCTACACGGTCATTGATAGAGATCACGACGGTAGGGCGGTTGTATTGCTTAGCAATGCGGGCAGATAAAATAGCGATAATCCCGGGGTGCCACTGATCGGAATAGAGGACGAGCGCTTTGTCTTTTAAGATATCGGGATTTAGAGCGATAAACTCTTCGATTTGTTCAGAAGCTTCCCTTTCGACTTTCTGTCTTTTCAAATTGGAAAGATCAAGTTCTTTGGCTAAAGCTTCTGCCGCGTCATGATCTCGCAGCAATAAAAGCTCGACACCCTTAATCGGGTCGGCCACTCTTCCCAAACTGTTGAGCTTCGGAGCAATTTTAGAAGCGATGTCGGTAGGGGTAAGCTCATTGGGCCTCAAATTGCAAGAGGCAAATAGTTTTGCCAGCCCCACTCTTTTCATTTTTTTCATCTGTCTCAGCCCATAGCGGACCAAAATCCGATTTTCTCCCTTAAGCGCACCCATATCCGCAATCGTGCCGAGCGCGACAAGATCCAAATAGTACTTTAAATCGATTTTTGTTGGACTGATCTCTTCTCGTTCAATCAGCAAGTTCGTAATCGCATGCGCCAATTTAAACGCCACGCCCACTCCCGTCAGTTCCCGATTGGGATAAGTGTTATTGATTAACTTTGGATTCAATGTGGCAATACAATTAGGAATTCTCGAAGTAGGTTCATGATGGTCTGTGATGATCACATCAATTCCATGCTTGACAAGCTCTTCCACTTCTTTCGCCGCCGTGATCCCGCAATCCACGGTGATTAGCAGCTTGCTATGTCTTTGCTGCGCTAATTCCAGCGCATCGCCAATCAAGCTCTTTTTTAATGTCGCTCGATTCGGCACACTAAAAGAGACTTTAGCTCCAATCGTCTTTAAAAACTCCGTCAAAAGCGCCGCTGCCGTCATCCCATCGACATCGTTGTCGCCATAAACTAAAATCGGCTCGCCTAACCCAATCGCCTCTAAAATCCTCTCGACCGCTTTGTCCATATCCGGAAACAGCTCCGGATCATACAAATTAGGCAGTTTTGCATACAAAAAATCATGCGCTTCTTCTAACGTATTGTAGCCTCGGGAAATCAAAATCTGCGCTATTACAGGATGAATTTTAAATTCATGAACGATCGCCTGAAATAAAGCAGGCTTCTTTTCGGGGTAAACCCAAATCAGCTCGTGTGTTTTCACTTATGTATCCATTTATTCCTACTTTAACCATATCGGAATTTTTACGATACATTGCTCTCTAAGTGCGAGTTGGGGTTTCACCCCAAACCCCACCAAAGGACTTCATCCTTTGGAAACCTATTTGTTTTTTTGAATCATCTTCCGCTGCGGAAGATGATTCATAAATCAAAAAGGAGTCCATAGGACGTCAGTCCTTTGGCGGGGTTTGGGGCGGAGCCCCAATTAAGGGGAGAGGGGCTCGTGGCGCTCTGTTTTAGACTCTTCTCGCTTGTGGAAATAGAGCATTAAGGGGGAGGCGATAAACCAAGATGAGAGGGTGCCGAAGACGACGCCGATCAGCATGACGAGGGCGAAGCTGAAGACGGAGGATCCTCCGAGGCATACGAGGGCGAGGAGGACGAGGAGCGTGGTGGTGGAGGTGATCGTGGTTCGGCTGAGGGTCGCGTTGAGCGCTTGGTTGACGAGACGTGGGAGGGAGGCGTAGGGGACTGGGGGAGCGTCTTCGTAGGGATGCATGTCTTCGCGGATACGATCGAAGATGATGATGGTATCGTTGAGAGAGTAGCCGATGATGGTCATGAGGGCGGCAATGGTGTTGAGATCGATTTGAATAGGCGCTCCGAAGAAGTGGAGAAGGCCCATGGAGCCGAGGGTGATGAACACATCGTGAAGAAGACAGACGATCGCTGCGATGGCGAATTTATACTCGAAGCGGAACATGATGTAGAAGAAGATAGCAGCGAAGGCGATGAGGAGGCCGATGAGAGCTTGGTTGCGCATACTGTCTGACATTTGTCCGCTCATGTTGGACCATTCTGTGTGTAGCTGAGGTAGCGAAGCTGGGGCAATTTGAAGGCCTTGAGCTTGCAGTGCATCGAGGGTCCATTGCAGACGCGGGTTTTTCTGATAGAGATAGACGGCATCTTGCAGATGGTTTTCTAGAGGCATGTCGGAGAAAATTTTACCAGGATTTTCGAGGCTGGTGCTCAGCAGCACGCGCAGCTGATGCGAGGGATTTAGCTCTCTCACTTGGATTTCTTGGGCGTTAAGGCCTTTGGCTCGGAGGGCATCTTCTACGCGGCTGGCGTAAGATCCTTTGTCATCGGGGACGAGCTCGAGATTCACGGCAAAGCCGCCTGTGAAGTCCATACCGAGAAGGGTGGATCGTTGCTGAATGGCAACATAGCCGCCGATGACAATGATGATAGCTGCGATAGCGAAGCAAATTTTGCTGAAGTGAAGGAAGGGGAAGCTTGAGTCATGGATCCAGTTTGCCATCGAAAGCGAAGTGTTTTTAGGATTTTTGATCCAACGGGAAAAATAAAAACGGGTCATGAAAAGAGCTGTGAACATGGAAGACGCGATCCCGATGATGAGTGTGATGGCGAAAGCTTTGATTGGGCCTGCATCGAAGTTGAGCAAGATGAGAGCTGCGATAATCGTCGTGACGTTCGAATCGAGAATAGCGCTGAACGCTTTTCGATATCCTTCGACAATTGCGGAGCCAATCCGGCCGGTTGCAGCGAATTCCTCTTTGATCCTTTCAAAGACAAGTACGTTCGCATCGACTGCCATACCGACTGTCAAGATGAGTCCGGCGATGCCGGCCAGAGAAAGGGTAGCGCCTAAATTTTGCAGCGTGGCCCACATGATGAGAATGTTGAATAAAACAGCAATCGAGGCGATAAGACCGGCGAAACGATAATAGAGAACCATAGAGCCGATGACCAAAAAGAGCGCAATGAAAGTCGCTGTGATCCCTTTGGCGCGGTCCGATTTCCCAAGCTCGGGGCTTACGTTCTTTTCAGAGAGGATATGGGGAGTGAAAGTGAGCGATCCGGCCTTTAAATCTGCTGCGAGTGCGTTAACTTCGCGCTGAGAAAAGCTGCCGCTGATCATGGCGCTGTCTTGCAAGGGCTCATTGAGAGTTGGGCAAGAAATGACAGAATCATTGAGCACGACCGCCATACGCCAGCCGTGGCCGCGGGAATAATTTTCCAAAGGAGTGCCGGCCACTTTAGGTTTAGAAAAAAGAGAAGTCCACGCTTGGAGCTCTTTACAAGGATATTTTACCTGCCCTTCCCTTCCTGCGACAGATTTGAGGACGTCAAAACTTAAGAAATTTCCTTTTGAGGGATCGTAAGAGGCTCGAATGTTGTCTAAACTAGATCCTTCTAGAGCGTAATTGTTGAATACGATGAGCAAAGGATGTGATTGGCCGTGCCACTCGCTAGGATCCAGGCCTCGATATAACGTGACTTTGGAAAGCGTTTGATCAGGGGAGCTTGTTTTAATGGCTTCAGCAGGAGAGGCTAGGTGCAGGCCGTTTTCTAAGAGGATTCGTCCAGCTTCTGATCTCGGTTCGGGTTTTTTAGGATTGTCCCCATAGAGATGCTTCCAGGCAATTTCATGAACGCTTTTTTCTTCTTTTTTGCCTGTGACGAGCGCTTCGTTCCACACTTCTTGTAAAAAGCGGTGCGTGAATTCAGCGAGCTGAGGGTTTTGTTCAGAAAATTTTTCATTGACGATATGGAAATACATCGTCGAGGCGCGAACCAGCTCGGCTCCCGAAAACGCCTGAGAACCTGGAAAATCCAAGACGATTTGATGGCCGACTTGACGGATAGATACTTCCGAAACGCCCATTTTACTGACGCGATCGTAGAGTTCATTGATCCCTTGCTTGAGGTCAGCCTCGCTTGTGACGGGTAGGTTATTCGCGTCGCGCAGCTCAATTTGAAGCGTTTTGCCTCCAGATAGATCAAGCCCCCAGCGGATGATTTTTTTCTCATCGCCGCGAAACATTTTTTTCATACTGAGCTTGAGATTGCTCAAGAAAACATTTTTTGTTGGCTTGGGAACGTCATAGCGGAGAGCTGGATCGAGGCTTACGGTTGCTGCGCGGTATTCGTCATTCCACTTGAGAAGATCCTCGTGGATCTTCGTGTCGATCTTATTTTCAGCTAAAATCCTTTGCTCTTGATGAGAGAGTTCTAAAAAGGGTTGTTTTTTCGTCCCTTTGACAACAAATTCTTCTCGAGTTGCCGCGAGTAGAGGGTCAAAGCTATTTCTTTGTTCAAAAACAAGATCGCTTCTGAGATCTTCAAGCAGCGCCGAAGAGGGAGTTAAATAGGCGCTAAATCCGTGTTGATGCAAAAGTTTTTGCAAAGCTTGCAAATCGGCTTGAAAGCTTTTAGCCAGTTCCGAATCGGGAAATTTTTCATAGTTTTGCGCAATTCTCTGGAGTCCCTTTGCAAAGCAGTAAATAGAATCGTGGCGCAAAGCCGCCGGCGGCGCATCTGCCGAAGCGGGCATGTAGACAACTAGGCAGAGAGCTTGCTGCTCTGGAGCCAAAGTCTGATAGGCGGCAAAATCTACAATAGAAAAATGTTCAGCTGAAAGATCGGGGTGAGTGGGATGCCAGTGATTTTTGAGTAAAGAAATCGTTTGCTGCGATAAGCTTTTAGCTGCCTCTTGGAGATTAAACACGAGGATGCTTTTCGTCTCTGGATTTTCATGGAATGCGGCTGCATAGCCATGGGAGTCTTTGGCGAAAGACTCATTTGTGAGCTGGGCTAGCTTGGCGATTTCATCGATTAAAAGCTGTCTTGCCTGAGGGCTTAACTGCTCTACTTCCAAATCAGGATGCAAAGCAAGTCTGATTTTTTGATTGTCCCAATCGATCGTCAAATGAGAGAAATAGGGATTGAGAGCTCCGATCGCATAGCTGCCGGACACGCTGAGAACTTTTTCAATTTCTTCTGGACTTTGCGTCGCAAGGCCATGTCTCAACACTCCAGATTCGGATTTCAACCATTTGATTGCTTCTGTCAAGGTGGCCTTTTTCTTGTCCAAGCCAGCTTCCTTCGAAGTGTCTTTAGCGAGTTCTTTTCGGGCGTACTCAAGTCCTGTTACAAGCGAGTCGACCGCTTTGTTGCGATCTAATCCGTCTCCTTGCGTAAAGGAGGCTGCAATCCTTTTGTATAAATCAGAATCTTTAGGAATGTGCTGCAAACTTTGGATTTGAGAGGCGATCTTCAACATCCACTCAAGCGGCATGGATTCAGGCCCTTGTTTTTGCAGCGAACTCATCAGCGCGGCGGGTTCAGATGTTCCCGCTAAAACAACGCCGATTTGCGACGCTCTAGCTAGCAAAATGTCTCGATACAATTTTGAGCCTTGTTCGGCAAACAAAAATAGGTCCGCTCTTGCATGAAGAGAAACATTTCTTTTGACTATCACGACGCTAGAAGCCTCATCTCCGCTCGTGTCGGCAACCATAAGTTGCGCCGGAGCAAATGGAATCAAAGATCCTGCTCGAGGCAAATAGCGCCGCAGCTTCGCGGCTTCTTCTTCTTTAGCAAATCTCACCGCAAGCAGCTGAGGCGACCCTTCATCAACGCTTAAAGAAACAGGCTTAATGTTTAGCAGGCTGCAAAAAGATTTTAACCAGGAAACGGCCTCCTCTTCCAATCCATTCACCCTTTCTGCCGCCGCCGCCGCAATCTCTTTTCCCATTTTTTCAGAAACAGGCTCTTTTAATCCTTTGCTATAATAAAAAATTGTGGGAAAAATGTTGTAGATCGTCAACGCAATCACAGAGAGAATTAGAAATAAATGCCATCTTTTTCGGTTTTCCATCGCTACCCTAAAGCCTTCATAAACTAAAGCAGAATAAACAATATCTTGGATCTTGTCCACAGCGTTGTGCGTTTGCGGGGCTCCGCCCCACGCCCCGCCAAAGGACTGGCGTCCTCTGGACTCCTTTTTGTTTTATATAAAAAATAATAGGAGTCCAGAGTTGCTATGCTGAATTCTAAATAGTCTGACCTGGGGGAGGAAGCTTTCTTCTTGAACAAGGGTAGTTCTCTAGCCTAAATAGTTAGTTAATCAGAAAAAAAACCTTTAGGGGAGGAGAAC
>JAJXYX010000076.1 GCA_021780355.1 bacterium
CATCGGCACAGTCAACCCTAATTCAGTCAGGCATTCGGGGTTTTCTAATAGACAAGCACGTAAAAGTCCTATTAATGCTCTACATGTGTTCCTCTTAGGTTTTTTTCTCCATTTAGGTCGTAACCCAGCGATTCCCGCTAAGACATTTTCTCGAGAGAAAAGTCCAGATGGAATTAGCGAACTTTTTTTCGAATCATCATTATCTAGCAATGACTTAGGATCGTTTTCAGCGGGAATCGCTGGTGCCATACAAGCTGCTATTGAGTTTGGTTGTAAAGTTGCACTCCCTTATTTTCCTCAGGATTGCAATGAAGGGTTGGTTCAACAGAATTTAACCGACTTCAATGATCTCGTTCGTGTTGTGGGAAATGAAGAGGTAAAACGTCAGATTGAATCTGCAGAATCGCCTCTAAGCCTTTTGCTTAAGGACGTTGTTATTGCCCCAGCGGACAAAAAAATCAGAAACCATATCTATACAATTGCTTATCTAGCAGTGGCCAAAGGAGACTTGTCTCAAAGAGACATGATCCTAAGTGAATTGCATAAAATCCTTAAGCCAATAGGCATAGAGCGCAATACGTTGAATAAGGAGTTCAAACAATTTGTCAAAGATCTCGAGGGGCGAATTTTATCAACGAGTCCCTTGGATATCAAACAGCTAACAGAAGAGGAGAAACGTGTCATCGATGAGCTGACAGAGACTTATGGAGTACCTATCCCTTTCGACCATAATGGTAAGGCAAAAGGGGTTAACCAGATGTTTTTCTCCAATAAATTTGCACGTGAAAGACAGATTTTATATGAATCTTCTGAACATGCTTTTCATGAATACCACACTGAAACAGGATTGTGGAAGTATAAAACTGATGAACGGGTCATTATCGAGCTAGGCCTGGCAGTGATAAACTTCATCCAGCTTATAGGCTTTGAGGAACTTCTAGCTCTTTGTACCCAAGTACTTCTCAGACAATTAACCAGTTTACTTAAGGGTAATGTAGAACAGATTAATCCTTTTCAAAGAAAAAGAGGAATCATACATGCCGCAAATGGAATCCTATCCTTAAACGATGATCCAGATGTTTTATTGGAATTCAGTCCAGAATATTATTCACGAAATCGCTCAGACATAGCAGTCGATCCTAACGCCAATTGTCCTCGTTTTATTCAGGAGCTACTTGAACCTGCCATTTCGGCAGAAGATATCTTGCTCCTCAAAAAGTATTGTGGACAATGCCTCTTGGGTTACAACCCGTCACAAACAATCCTTTTGATGCCTGGAACTCCGGGTGGGGGGAAATCGACCTTGGTCAGCGTCATTGAAAAAGTGATTGGATTGCACAATATCGCTCAACTTAAGGTTAACCACCTATCCGGGCGATTTGAGGTAGCCTCTTTTTTTGGAAAGACCCTATTGACTGGTAAAGACGTACCAGGAAACTTTTTGGACAATCCAGGAGGGGCAAACATTCTAAAATCACTCGTTGGCAGAGACAGGCTTTCTGCAGAACAAAAAAACCTTAAAAAGCGTTTTGATATCGTTGGTGAGTTTAACAGCGATTCCCGCTGAGACATTTTCTCGAGAGAAAAGTCTATACGGATTTAGCGAACTTTTTTTCGAATCGTCATTATCTATCAATCGCTTAGGATTGTTTTCAGCGGGAATTGCTGTGAGTTTAATATCATCATCACCAGTAATGCACGTTTGCATCTCAAGCTGGATTCTGACATTGGAGCTTGGCAAAGACGTCTTTTGATCATTGAGTTCGAAAAGATGCCACCTAAAAAGCCTATCCCACATTTTGATGACTTGCTGGTGACCACGGAAGGTTCCGGCATCTTGAATTGGATGATAGAGGGGGCTATTATCCTATTGGACGAACTTGAAACCTTCGGACGCATTCAGCGATCGAAAGCACAAATGCAGCGTGTTGAAGATCTGCTCGCAGAATCGGATTCAGTCGTTGCTTTTGCTCAAAATTGCGTGGCTGCAAGAAGCGATGAAGACGTCACTGTCGCTGAATTGAGCGAGGCCTATACTATCTTTTGCCAAGAAAGGGGCTGGAAACAAGAAACCGTCGGTTTGTTTGAAACCCAGATAAAAAATGTCATGCTGCAACTTCACCGCGCTAGTCGCAGAAATGACATTATACGCGATGATAAGAGTCAAAGAGGCTTTAAGCATGTAGCTCTTATTAATAGGGGAGGGTATTAATATGACATCCCAAATTCTCGGACGGTTCGGACGACTCCGTCGAACTCTTAGTGAAGCAAAAAATATCATTCAAACCCCAAATCCCCAAGAAACCGTAGGATTTAAAACTAATCAAGAAGTGATTGCCACCCCGTCCGAAACGTCCGAAGACTTTGAGCAAATAAGTTCGATTCTTGCATGGCTAGCGATATGTCTTTCAGAAGGGCATATTGAACCGTCACAACCATGTGTGGGTAGAATCGTGGGATGGTCGCAAAGACCTATTTTCAAAAACTCTTTGTACGTAGATTTTGAATGTTGGGGTTTAAAGAAAAGCCTCTCATACAAGGAAATCGCCAACCGAAAGACATTCTACTCCATAATGGACAGCATTTTTATTTCAGATGGTGATAAATATCATTTTCCTCCACTTGAGGAATGTAAAAAGAAATTTAAACCCCTTATGGAGGATGCTCATGTCCGAACATAGCTCAAACGAAGAATACCTGGCTGAGTGGCAAGGTAAACGCGAAAAATCTCTTCCGTATCTGAAGTATAAACAACAGAAAGAAGAGGTCGTGCCTGCAAAAAAATTAATGGCAGGAGGGTTTAGCGACCCTGAATATCAATACCGTGCGGATCCGATTATCGGCGGGACAGAGCATCTACGAGAGAAATATTTCGCAACTATTTCTAAAGCGACAGGGGCACTTAATGAACATCTTGGCATCCATCTTATTCTTCAACTCCAAAATGCTACTCCAAATGGAGTAGAGATCGCACAAATTGCGGAAGCAATTTCTGCAGCACTTGTAGAAATGACTCCTAAAGATCCAATCGAAGGCATGATGATAACTCAACTGATCGCGCTTCACAATCAGATGATGGAATTTATGAAACGCTCCTTAAAAGAAAATCACTATGAGCAGGTCATTGATCTCAATATTAACCGTTACTCCAAACTTAACGTACGTTTCCTCCATACATTGGAAATGCTCAATAAATATCGACAGGGAGGCAACCAGCGCCAGGAATTCCCGCCCGCCATTTTTCTCGTGTAAGCAAAATATTTCTTTCGTAAACTTTTAGGCTTCCATTTTTGATTGAGGCCACCTCCATGACCATCTCTGTTAGAAAATCC
>JAJXYX010000049.1 GCA_021780355.1 bacterium
TATCAGCACAAAGGGATTTTCTAACAGAGATGGTCATGGAGGTGGCCTCAATCAAAAATGGAAGCCTAAAAGTTTACGAAAGAAATATTTTGCTTACACGAGAAAAATGGCGGGCGGGAATTCCTGTCCAAACATTAATTTTTTTGCTTGTTGAGTAAATCGTGATAAATTTTCTCAATCGCCGGAGCGTAACATTCCTGAATGCTTTTTCCGGCAGCTACTGCAGCTTGCTCTTGGTAGACATGAGCCATTAAATTTCGGTCTTCTAGCATATCCATCCAAATTTGGCCATCCTGAATCACTTGATGATGGAAGGCTTGTTTAATCACTTCCCGAGGGATGCTGGCCTCTACGCCATTATAGGCCAAATAGTCTTTGATCGTTTTCCAGGAAAGTTCAAAGGTGAACTGAAATGCACCGATTAAAGCAAATTGGTACAAATGATTGTTGGGGTCGTGAGCAATTCCGTGCAAAGCTTCACGCAGACGTCCAATTGCCTTCGTTAAATTTTCAAAACGTTGAATCCAGCGGACATCTTTATTCATGATAGATTTATTGTTGCCTATCTTGACGAGGTAGGGCAAGCAAAAAATCGTTATACCGTTCGTATACCGAAGAAAACTGAAGAATCGGCTGTTGGACGAATTCAAAGCGCCAAAAATCGCATGGGGCAAAGTGAGTTGTATTGCCTCATACTAGTCCACTTTGCTGCATACGATTTTTGGCAGCGACCTCTCGTTCAATAGCCGATTCTTGAGTCACGGACGGTATAAGGAATTGGTGTATTCAGTTTTTGAGCATTTTTTGTAAGCGTTCAGGGGGAAGCTAATTCGTGCCCGCGTGCGCTTATCATTTTTTTCTCATAGATTCATTTAATAAAAAATGTGATATATCCAAAAAAACTCAATAAGAGGGGATCTTCATGGCTAAGGCAAAGAAAACTGTAAAGAAAAAAACGGCTCCTAAAAAAGCAGCAAAATCTGCGCGTTGCTCTACATCGATTAAGAAGAAGATGAAAAAGAGTGGAACCGGCGGCACTGGCGGATAATTTTTTCCCCCTCTTCCACCATTCCTTGAAGAAAAAAGCTGATCCATCCTTCCCAGTCTTTAGCGGTGGAGATGAGATATAGCTTTTCAAAATATTCGAGCCTGCGCCGTTTAAAATAGGCGCTCATGTAAAATCTAGGCGAAGAGATTTTTCCCTTTTTATACAAAAAAAGAGGAATCAAAGCTCTCGCCAGCCGTCCATTGGCGTCCATAAAAGGGTGGATGATTAAAAGCTGGGCGAAATAAATCGCAAGGTGTACAAGGGGATCTTTTTCCTTTCTTTTTCCATAAGCGCTCAAATTCCCCATCCCCTCCGGCACTTTTTCAAAAACCGGCGGCAGAAAATAAGCCTCATTCCTTGTGCAACCTTTAGGCCCAATCCAATTTTGCTTTTTACGAAATTTCCCCTTTTGCCCTGGCAGTAAAATATTGTGCATCTGACAAAGAAACCGAGTAGAAAGCGAAGAGCTTTTCACCGCCTTTGAACTAAAAGCCAAGAGCTTAGCATAAGCTTCCCTCTCCCCTTTTTGCTGCGCGCCAATTTCTCTTTCTCGAAGAAGTTTTTCATCTCCTACAAGAAGTTCAAAACGCGCAATCGTCTCGTGAGCCTTTCCCAAAATTTCGACAAATCTCTCCCAATCCAAATGTTTTAGGGGAAGTTGTTGAAGACGGCAAGGAGTCATGATGTCAACGAGTTTATCTTTTCCTTAGCACATACTATGAGAGCCCAATTAGAGGCAATTGGGGCTTCGCCCCAAACCCCATTAAGAGGCTTCCTTTTTATATACCGATCTTGAACTTTCTTCGGCATAAGCTCCAAGGAAGCTCCACAAAAATATTTAACTGCTTGACGATCAGTTAGATATTTAACCCATCTTAATTTTAAAGTGGGTTAAATGGGTTATATTGTCGATAAAATTTGACCCATTTAACCCAATTTGTTAGATTGGGAGGTACGAAAGTATAGGACTAAGAATGAAATATCCAGATACCGAATCTTCCTGCCTGGAGTTTAAAGAAAAAATTCCTCAAAAAGATCAAATCGTTAAAACAACAATAGGTTTTTGCAACCAAAACGGAGGAAAATTAATTGTTGGTATTTCTGACAATGGAAATATTGTTGGTATTTCTCCGGATGATGCTGCGGAGGCTGTTGAATCATTGGGTCAATCTATTTTTGAATCCTCGATTCCGCCTATTCTGCCACTCGTATATACACAGACAATTAATGACCTAACATTGCTGATCATAGAGGTGTCTTCTGGCACTAATAAGCCCTACTATAGAAAATCCGAGGGACTGGAAAAGGGAACGTACATTCGGCTGGGCAGTGTTACATTGCGAGCGACTTCCGATATCATTGAGGAATTAAAATGGCAGGCACGCGGCAGATCATTTGATACTTTGCCTGTTTATCAAACTTCGCAGCAAGATTTAGATCTAGAAAAAATTCAAGAATTTATTCAATCGAGGAAAACGGAAAAAAAGGCGAAAATCACGAAAGAACTCCTCCGTTCCTATTATTTAATAGCTCAAGAACATGTGCACACTTACGCAAGCACTGCCGGCATTTTGTTGTTTGGAAGAGACCCGCAACATTATTTTTCTGAAGCGATGATCATTTGTACCCATTTTAAAGGGATCGAGGGAAGAGATGCTTTAGCCACGATTGATTGTATGGGAAATTTATTTGAACAGTTTGAAAAAGCATTCGATTTTATTTTGAGTCGCTTGTCAAGATCTTTTACCATTGAGGGGCCTCGCCGAAAGGAAACGCTGGAAATTCCTGAAGAAGCAATTCGAGAAGCTCTGCTCAATATGATTGTTCATCGCAACTATCATCAAAAAAGCCCCTCAAAAATTGCCATTTATCAAAATAGAATTGAATTTTTTAGTCCCGGGACATTTTTTGGCCCTCTCAATCTTCGAAATTTAAAACTGGGGCTTAGTTTCATTCGAAATATAGCGATATGCAAAGTTTTTCGAGAAGCAGAGTACATTGAAAAAATGGGGTCCGGCCTAATCACTATTTTTAAAGCTTACGAAGAGGCTTCTCTAAAAACTCCTTCAGTCATTGAAGGCGAAGGTTTTGTGAAATGTATTTTGCCTCGAGAACCAAAACCTGAGGAATCAGAACCAGATGAGCTGCAGGCTATTTTAGAGCTATTTGTAACGGCTAGAGAAATCACCATATCCGATATTATGAAAGCGATAAAGATTTCGCGAACAACAGCAGGAAGAAGAATACAGGAGCTCCAAAATCAAGGCTTAATTGAACAAATCGGAAAAGGCAAAGGAACTAGATACCGAAAAATTGGGTAGTCCTAAACATGTAGTGCTGATGGTTCATAAACCAATAATTGGATTTGGGGCGAGACCCCATGAAAAGGAGCTCAAAATGCAACATAAGCAGCGTATTTCATTTGGAAGAGTTGAGTTGATTGGCGATTTGCATATTCCTAAAGAGTGTTTAGGGCTGGTGATCTTTGCGCATGGCAGTGGCAGTAGTAGGTTGAGTCCTCGGAATCGGTTGGTGGCGAGGATATTGAATGAACGCGGGATGGCGACGCTGTTGGTGGACCTTTTGATGGAAGAGGAGAGAGACGAGTTGAAGTTTGATATGAAGCTGCTTTCAGAGCGTTTGGAACGGATTACGAAGTGGGCTGAGGAAAATGGGGAGACAAAATTATTTCCTATGGCTTACTTTGGAGCGAGCACGGGAGCAGCGGCGGCTTTGATTGCGGCAGCGAAGATGGGGAATCTGATTCGAGCGGTGGTTTCGCGTGGAGGCCGGCCTGATTTAGCGGGAGAGTATTTGGCTCAAGTAGTGTCTCCGACGCTGCTCATTGTGGGAGAGTTGGATACGGAAGTGATTGGATTGAATCGAAAAGCTTTTGATTTGCTCCAATGTGTGAAGGAATTTGAAATTGTTCCTGGGGCTACGCATCTTTTTGAAGAGACGGGGTGCTTGGAGAGAGCGGCGGAGCTGGCGTGTAAATGGTTTGAACGGCATTTTCGAGGAGAGGAATGAAAGATATTTTGTTGACGACATTGAGAGATCGGGAGACGAAGACGGAAGAGTTTCGTAAAGCGGCCGGGCAACTCTCTCAGCTTTTGGCTGCGGAGAGCTGCTCATTTTTGCCGAGGATGGTTAGCTTAGTCAATACCCCGATGGCTTCTGCCGAAGGCTCGAGACTTAGGAAAAAACCGGCGCTGGTGTCGATACTTCGCTCGGGACTGGCTTTGCTTCCAGCATTTGTTTCTTTGTATCCTGGTGCGCCGATTGGCTGCGTGGGGATAAGACGCGATGAGAAAACATCGGCTCCTCATCTTTATTCCTCTCATCTTCCTTCTTTGGAGAAGGACGATATGATTTTTCTTTTGGATCCTATGATTGCGACAGGCCAGAGCGCGGAAGTTGCGATTCGATTGATTAAAGAGGCGGGTGGAAGCGAAGCAAATATGATGTTGGTGGCTTTTCTAGCTTCATCAAAAGGATTGGCTTATGTCAAAAGCTGCGCGCCTGAGATGCATGTTTTAGTGGCTCATGTGGATGAGGGGCTTGATGCTCATCATTGGATTATTCCAGGGCTTGGAGATTTTGGAGATCGGTATTTCGGGACATGAGATTTCAAGATCGGAAAGAAGCCGGTCGGATTTTGAGCTCAAAGCTCACTTCGTATCGACATCGGCAAAATACCATTGTACTGGGGCTGGCGCGAGGCGGAGTTGTCGTCGCTTATGAAGTGGCCAAAGCTCTTTCTTTGCCTTTGAATGTTGTTGTGCCTCGAAAAATAGGAGCGCCCGATTATCCAGAGCTAGCTTTGGGCGCGATCGCTGAAGAGGGGGAAGCTCTGCTCAATACAGAACTGGTGGTTTTTTCTGGCGCTTCGCCCGCTTGGATTGCTGCGCAAATAGAGAAAGAAAAACAGGTGCAAAAAGAGCGCCTGTCCCTATACCGCTGGGCTGCGCCTTTGGGGTCGCTGAAGGGGCAAACGATCCTTTTAATCGACGATGGCGTGGCTACCGGCGCGACGCTTCTTGTTGAAGTCGAATTTTTGAGAAAGCAAAGCGTCAAGTGGATTGTGGCAGCCTCTCCTGTGTCTTCCGTCGAGGCTTGGCAAAAAATCAAGACTGCGGCGGACGAAGCGGTTTGCAGCTGTCTTGAAGAGAATTTTTTAGGCATTTCGAGTTTTTATGACGATTTTACTCAGGTTGAAGATGAGATGATTGTTGCTCTTTTAAAGCAGGCTGCGCATGGATTTAAGTAAAAAACGGCTTTTTTTTGGCATGGAGCTGCATGCGCCCTGGCCGATGAATTGGCCGAAGGGACGGATGCTTAAAGAGGCAAACCGGCATCTGACGCTCGCTTTTTTAGGCTCGGTTGTTTTTGAAGATGTGAAGAGTATTTTGTCTGAATTTCCCTCGCCTTCTTTTCGATTGGGGCCTTGCGGTTTTTTTGATTCATGTCTTTTTCTTCCTTCGAAAGAGTCCAGAGCAGCGGCTTGGCATATCGATTGGCATGAGCCAGCTCTCTCGGTTTTTCAAAAGCAGCTGGTCCATTGGCTGCGAGAACATAAATTTTCAGTGTCCTCTAAATCTTGGCTCCCTCACGTAACAGTCTGCAGAAGACCGTTTGAAGCAGAGGAGTGGAAACATCACTTCAAACCTCTTGCCTGCTATGCAGGGACCATTCATTTGTATGAACATGCAGCTTCCTTAACGTACCGCCCTCTTTGGTCTTGGCCCTTGCAGGCGCCCTTTCAAGAAATTGAACATACAGCAGATCTTGCTTTTCATGTATATGGAGAAGATCTTTTTCAGCTTTACTTCCACGCCTTTTGGGCCCTTTGCTTTAAACACCCTCTTCTTTTAGGCTATTTTCAAGAACCTAAAAAGATCGAATCGGTGGAGCAGATTGTGATGTATTTGAACCAAGCCGTAAGCCAAGCGGACCGGGAGTCGGGATGTCCCTTTAAGGCGGTCAGTTTTCATGGAGAGATTGAACCTTTTGCCGACAACCTTTTGAAGTGGGAGATGCTTGTCGATGTCTAAATTAGAACTGCTGGCTCCGGCGACTTATGTATTGCCTCAAGAAGGACAGATGCTAGTTCCTGGTTTAATCATCGCGTCGGCAGCTCAGCTGCAAGAGGAAGATATGACAGAACCTCTAAAGCAGGTGCGCAATGTGGCCTCTTTGCTTGGCATTGTGGGCTATAGCATTGCGATGCCTGACATGCATTGGGGATACGGGTTTCCGATCGGAGGCGTAGCTGCTATGGACGCAGAGCATGGAGTGATTAGCCCTGGCGGGGTGGGCTATGATATTAATTGCGGCGTACGCGTGGCGATCGTTCCTCTCATGTATCGCGAATTGAAAGAAGAGAAGAGGCAAGCTCTTTTGAAAAAACTCTTTCAACTCATTCCTTCGGGAGCTGGACAGGGGCATCAAGAATCGTCGCAGACGTTAACAAATTTTGATTATCGGCAGCTCATAGAAAAAGGGGCGGCATGGTCGATTGAGCAAGGGTATGGTTTTTCTCAGGATTTAGAGAGGATGGAGAGCCATGGTGTTTTGGAAGAGGCCGATTTTTCCGCCGTCTCTGAAGAGGCGAAACTCCGAGGGAAAAATCAGCTCGGATCGATCGGGTCTGGGAACCATTTTGTCGAAATTGGGGAAGTGGAGACGATTTTTTTGCCAGACATTGCAGAGGCTTGGAACGTTTATGCAGGCCAGACTTATATTTTGATCCATACGGGCTCGAGGGGATTTGGCCATCAGATTTGCCAAGATACGCTAACAGAATTTATTCAAGCCGGTTTTGCAAACGGATTGCCCGATAAACAACTGGTGGCAGCTCCCATTCAAAGCCCTGAGGGGCAAAAATATTGGAAGAGCATGGCGGCGGCGGCCAACTTTGCTTTCAATAACCGGCAAAGGATCTTGCATCATGTGAGAGAGGCCTTTCATGACATTTGCGGCATTTCGCGAGAGAAAATCGTTTTACTCTACGATGTGTGTCATAATATTGCCAAAATGGAGACGCATCTCGTCGAAGGGAAGTTTAAAAAGCTTTGCGTGCACCGCAAAGGCGCAACGAGAGCGTTTGGACCGGGATCAGAAGAGCTTATCCCTTTATTTCGAAAAACAGGACAACCTGTATTAGTTCCTGGAGACATGGGGAGAGCAAGCCATCTTATGGCGGGTCTTGGCCACATACGGACATGGTGCAGCGCTTGCCACGGAGCCGGAAGGGCCAAGAGCCGAGTCAAGTCTTTAAACGATTGGAAAGGAAAGCATGTCATTGAATCGATGAAAGAGCGCGGCGTGAGTGTGATGGCCGACTCTCAAAGAACGATTGCCGAAGAGATGCCGGACGCTTACAAAAATGTCGATGAAGTTGTCGAAGTTGTCGAGCAGGCGGGCCTTGCTAAAAAAGTAGCCCGCCTACGTCCTTCTTTAGTGATGAAGGGGTAGTTTTACTCCCCGTAGACAGCCATCTGCATCAGATCTTCTTCATTCAAAGAGCTTAAAGACCTTTCTCCCGAGGCGATAGGAATAAATCTTGTCGCAAACAGGGGCGTTTTGGGATTGTAGGCCCAAGTATAAAGCTCCTCATAGCAAATTGCCATTCTCCCTACGAGATCTTCCAATTCTTCTTCTGGGGCTCTTTCAAACGAGAGCGTTCCAAAATTAGGATCAAATAAGAA
The DNA here is from genome assembly GCA_021780355.1 of bacterium. Lineage (GTDB taxonomy): Bacteria > Chlamydiota > Chlamydiia > Chlamydiales > SM23-39 > SZAS-17. Next base: position 7,759 of record JAJXYX010000049.1, read on the forward strand.
AAATTGGCCGTGCCTATCATCTATCCGAAGAAAGATTGCATGGCTATCTCGAGATAGAAGCATGCCTCCGTTTGATTGTCTCAGTTTGCCAATTTGATCGACAATGGCATGGACAATGTGCATTTTTTCATTAGCTACAAAGAGGGGGACTTCTCTTATCCCTTGTCGAAAGTTGATCGAAGGGGGGAGCGTGAATACAGTGTGGTCTTTTTCTTTGTGCATCACAGCTGCCGCCTGCAAGATCCGATCGCTTGGCATAATTCTATCGATTTTCAGCTCTTCGATGGGTTGATCTGGAGAAACAATAGCGCTTTTAGCCAAACGATGGCAAAGGGCGTAACATATGCCGTCTCCTAGAACTTCATCGGTGTTTTCTTGAGAGAATTCATGAATAAAATGAGATTGGTAAGTAGTAAGCCATTTAATGGCTAATTCGAATTGATTTAAATGTAAGCAGCGTTTGAGGAGCTTTTCTTGATTTTCTAGAGAGAAAACAAGATGCTGCCACAAGTTTTGCAAAGTTTCTCCCTCCTCAAGCGGGGAGAGAAAGGTCTTTTTATGTTTTTTCAATAAGTAAGCCAAAAGGCTTAAAATCGTTTTTTCGTTTTTATGCTGCATAGAATTAATCATAAATTCTCTAGCAAGAGGCAGCTGAATCGAAGTGATTTGCTCTAATGAATCGACTCGTTGGCCAACCAAATCGGTCCAAGCTTTTTTTGTTTCTTGATAAAGAATAACGATCGAACTGATGGCAGCTTGGCTCTTTTGAGGGACTCCAGCCAAGTTAAAGCGCGCTTGTTGGGCAGTTTCAGCTAGAATTTGTTTGAGTTTTTTTACGGAAGGCAAATGATTTTGCTGAAGAAGAGGCGAGAGGACGATATTTACCAAGGCATGGATTTTTTCTCTCTCTTCATAATGCTCTAAAGAAAATCCAAATGCCGCAAGAATGTTTCTTTCATCTTTCGGGCCTTTGAAGGCAGTGGGACTTCGCAATTCTTGATTGACAAGCGCGCGGGCCATCATCTGGTGCAAAATCTCGATTTTTGATTTTGGCATAGAAGATAAAAGCGGAGCTAGCGCGGCGTGTCTTTGAAAAATAAATCGTTCTTCAGGGAGTAAATCTCTTGCCAAATCTATTTTCAGTTGGTTTAAAATCTCTTGCAGCTGAGCTTGATTTTCGTGGGCGAGACGCGCTTTAGCTAAGATCTTTTCTTTGCGCTCTGTAGATAAGACGGCCTTATTATCTCGAATATCTGTTCCAATATAATCCCAGTCTTGCATGATTTCCCGAGCCAAGTCGGCGTCCACTTGCTCGATCAACAAACCTTCTAAATCTTTAAGCTCGCTTGCGTTGATTTGTTCTAATACTAGGTCTTGAAGGTGGGAGATTTCTGTAAGATGAACATAAGAGGATTTGATGGCTTTAGAGGCGCATTCTTGGACTTCATCTTCTAAGCGGTTCAAGATAGACTCGGTCTTTTCTTGCCTTGGTGCTTTTTCGTGGGCCAATAGGAAGGGGGTTTCCCTGCTTTGTGAGATCTCTAGATAGTGTGCGATCCGTGCGAGGACGTTTGCTTGATGGTCCGGCGAGAACAAATGATCGGCTAGATTTTCGGCGCCATAGAGTATCATCGCTTCTTTCATGAGATCGTATAAGAAGGAGTCTGGAAGCATAGTTCCGGCTTTTTCTTGAACCCATCTATAGTAACGCGCTTGAAGCTCGTCCAACGAGGGGGCTCTTTCTGGAGGGGGAGGGATCTGAGAGGCGATATACTGTTTGTAGGTGATGTTGTGGCTGCTGGAAAAAGCAGCGCAAAGCAGGGCTCCAGCAAGAGCGATTGGAAACGTAAGGAGAGCTAAAGCTCCTAAAAAGATTCTTGCAATGAGGTGAAGTTTTTCTTTTTCTATATAAGTAGAAGGGGGGCCGTAAGAAACTTCAACTGTTTTGCCGCAAGTTAAGCGAAGCGGAGTTAGCAAGACGCCAGCTATGCATTCAGCTAGATCTACAGATGGTTGAACGTTGATGGTTTTTCTTTGAAAATCAATGAAGATGGACATGATGCTTCCTTGTAAAAATCCGAGAAAGGATATTTTAAGGGATCATTTTCGTAAATAGAAAAGAATGAGATGTTTAAATTTTTTACATTACTTTTTGGGTTCGAAGATTTCGTCTAGAATATACCCCCCTAAAGTCATTTGGATCATTGTTTGAGTAAACACGGGCAGGGCTCCTGCATAAAAGCCAGAAAAGCCATGTCTTTTGACTAGCGTTCGTACAATGGAAGGGATTTTTACTTTTTGCAAATCCGTGTCCATTTGGATGCGGGTTTTGACAAAATCAATCGGAAGGCCGAACGCGACATAAGCTGTCGAAAAAAGAACGCTGGCCACTTCTTGACGGAGAAAGGGGTGGAGCTTTTCTTTGTCGATGAGATCAAAAGCTCTTTTTGATTCGCAATTGATCGTGAGAAGAGCGCTCCACATGAGTGACTGGCGGAATAAATTTACGCTAAGACCGCGATACAATGAAGGGACGCCCTCTCGAGCAAACGTTTTTTGAAAAAATATTTTGTATCCCTTATGGTTGCTGATCTGAAAGGCCATCAGTTGTTCTAAAGGGAGGATAACGAAAGAATCGAGCCCAGCGGCGGCAAAGGCTGTAGCTATTTTGGTTTGGATCGCTTCTCTTGTGAATGTCTCTGGAAATGTTTTCACAAGTTGTTCATGCGTATAGGCGAGTCCTATCCATCGGGTCACTTCTTTTCCTATGCGGCGGGGAAAATTGGCCAGCATGGTATCTGAAAACCCCAAAAGTCCTCTTTCCTTAACGATGGTGTTGACGACTTTCGCAGTGGTATGCGAGGGGAATTTTTGCGATGTGAGTCTTAGTACGTCTAAGGGATGGTCAATTAAAAAGAGGCAAGAGCTCCTCGCAGTAGCTGACATGACAAGGTTTGATGCATTGCACTCGCTGAGTAAAGGTTGACTCATGTTTACCTCATTTTGAGCTTTCTTCCCTATAAAACGGATAAAGATGAGGTAAACTTTTTTTTAAGTCAAGAAGAGATGCCCGATGCTTGAGTTACGAACGGTATAATTTTTTCGCGGTCCAATTTTTTGACGCGTCTAAGGCAAAGTGGACGACGCCGCAATTGTCGAGTTTCCATTCATGCTGTGCGATGTTGATGAGACAGCAAATCGCCCAGTGGACGCCGCCGTGGGCGACAATTAAAGCCGGGCCCGGCAAGGAAAGAGCGGCATTGAGTCCGTGGCGTACTTTTTGCATAAATGCGTGGGCGTCGCCATCCGAGGGAAGGGGAGAATACATACCTAAACGGGTCATTTCTTTCCAAACTTGAGCCGTGCACTCGCCGAGATCTTCGATTTCGTGATGCAACGCTTTAAGGCGCGCCGAAATAATCTCTTTTGTTTCTTGAGCTCTTTTCATCGGACTTGCGCAGATGGTTTGAATCGGCAGGCCGGCTACGAGAGGTTCGATTCTCATCGCTTGCTCTCTTCCTGTTTGATTCAGCGGGATATGACCGTGATGATCTCCTTTTTCGTCTCCTTCCAAAAGGTTGTGATCCGTTTGTCCATGACGGACAAAATAGAATTCTTTTTTTGTAATCATTCGTTCGATTTCCTTTGATAATATTCAAGAGCTTTTTGAGCTCCTGCCATGAGCGGCATGGTTTCTAACTCTTGCAAGGCGGCCCATGCGTAAGCTTGATGTTCATTCGATAGGTGAACAGGGAGAAGATCATCGATGTGAATTTTGAATAGATGATACACGTAGTCAACTTCAGGTTTGCGAATATAAAGAGCTCCCAAAGATTGCACTTGGCTTGCCGCGTCGATTTGAATGCCTGTCTCTTCAAAGAGCTCGCGCACGGCGGCATGGAGAGGCGTTTCTCCTTTTTCGAGCTTTCCCGCGGGCACGCCCCATTTTCCGCCCTCTAATTTCTCTTCCGCTCTTTGTAAGACAAGCAATTTCCCTTGAGTCTCAAGATAGCAAGCAGCTACTTCGACTTGAGGGGAAAATTCTTCAGGTTTTTTTTCATAGATCTCTATATTAAAAACCAGTTTTTTCATCTTACTTTCCTAGCTTAGCATAGAGAAATTCTACCTGACCCAGAGGTTTAGGAACCAGAAAAAAAAGCCATGGAAATTATACCCAAGAAAGTTAGATAATTATAGTTAAATACACGTCTATAAATAAATTTTTTATCTTGATGAGAGCGGATATGCCGAAAGGACGATTAGAAGGAAAAATAGCTTTAATTACAGGGGCCTCTCAGGGGATTGGAGAGGAGACAGCAAGAGTGTTTGCAAGAGAAGGGGCTTTCGTCATCCTCTCCGACATTGATGATGAGAAGGGAACTCTTGTCGCAAATACCTTAGGCAAATCTGCGTTTTATTTACATCTCGATGTAAAAAAGGAAAAAGATTGGACAGCAGCCCTAGACACCATCGTTAAGAAATTTTCCAAACTCGATGTGCTTGTCAACAATGCAGGCATCACTGGATTTCAGGAAGGATTCGGTCCTCAAGATCCCGAACATGCGTCTTTAGAAAGCTGGAGACGGGTCCACCAAGTGAATTTAGATGGAGTCTTTCTCGGCTGCAAGCATGCGATCCAAGCGATGAAAAACAACCCCGGCTCATCCATTATCAACATCTCCTCTCGTTCAGGTCTTGTAGGGATACCGGGAGCTGCCGCCTATGCATCGAGCAAAGCCGCCATCAGAAATCATACGAAAACTGTAGCCTTATATTGCTGCTCTCAAAACTATCCTATCCGGTGCAATTCGATCCATCCGGCAGCCATCTTAACGCCTATGTGGGATGCCATGCTCGGCTTCGGTCCCGACCGTGCAGCAAGAATGGCTCATATTGCCAAGGATATCCCCATGCAAAAAATGGGCATGCCCGACGACGTAGCCTCCGCAGCTCTTTTCTTAGCTTCCGAAGAGTCTAAATACATTACAGGCATCGAGCTAACCATCGACGGCGGTCTCTTAGCCGGCGCCGGCGCCCCTCCCGCAAAAGCTGAGTAGTTCAACTCCAGTTCGTAGGACAAACTTTTTTTAAGGGCTTCGCCCTTAACAACCCATCAAAGGGCTGACGCCCTTTGAAATCCCCTTTGATTTTCTATAAAAACAATACGGATTTCAAAGGGCGCTAGCCCTTTGATGGGTTGTTAAGGGCGAAGCCCTTCTATAGTTTATAGTTTTCTTCGACTTTTCAGTTTCTTTGGATTTAAGTCCCTATCGCCTTCCAACGCTTCGCGTTTCCAGTTGATCACTTGCGTTTGATGATCGATCGAGGCGATCGATCA
>JAJXYX010000101.1 GCA_021780355.1 bacterium
ATAACAAAGGAAACTAAAGAATCGACTTACAGGCGGGATTGAAAGCTGCCAAAAATCAATTGTCGTAAAGGGGGGGTAGTATCGAAGCAATACAACCCCCCTTTACGACAATCGATTTTTGGCGCTTTGAACCCGCCTGTAAGCCGATTCTTCAGCTTCCTTCGGTATAGTCCTTTGGCGGGGTTTGGGGCAGCGCCCCAATTTCTTTTGAAGAAAGTGCTTGCGGGGAACAGATATTCTAGAGAAAATCAGCAAGTGTGAAACAGATTGCATTGACCTTTATTTTTTTTGGCGTTGTGTTTGTGGCTGCATTCCAGTTAGGGCAGTCGGGGCGTGGACGAACGTTTTCTTCGGTGGGAAGGGTCTCTTCGACATTGGACCATGGGTTTCGGGCTACCGATTATCCTTTGCAGCAGCGCTCTTTTGTGGTTGTGGTGATTGGCCGCGATAATGGCGCGTTTGTAGAGAAGACGCTTCGATCGATTTTTTCACAGACCTATCCTCATTATCGGCTGGTCTATGTGGACGATGGTTCGAGCGATGGGAGCTTTTCTTTGGTTAAAGACTTGGTTGAGGCGAGCGGAATGGGGGAGAGGGTTTCGTTGATCCGCCAAGAAGAGCCTATTGGACAGCTTGCTCATTTATGTTCTTTGATCTCAAAAGCGGCAGATGATGAGATTGTCGTATGGGTTGAAGGACAAGATTGGCTGGCGCATGAGTGGGTGCTGAGCCGTTTAAATAGCTATTATGCCGATCCCGATTTATGGATGACTTATGGACAGTATCGGGAATTTCCCGATTACCGGTTGGGATCTTGCTCTGCCTTTCAATATGAAGAGTGGAAAAAAAAGGGATTTCGAGGGCACGCGTTTGTGGCGTCGCATTTGAAGACATTTTATGCGGGATTGTTCAAGTGCATAGATCCGGCTGATTTCACTTACCAGGGAGCCTTTCTCTCTGCGGGAGCTGAATGGGCGGTGATGACGCCTCTATTAGAGTTGGCTCGAGATCATTTTCAGTTTATCCCTGAAATTTTATACATCGCCAATAAACAAAAGCCGCAGTCTGAGGATCCGGAGCTTTTGATGAAGGCGCAGCGCTATATCCGCTCTTTGGCCTCTTATGATCCCTTGCTTTACTTTTCCCAAAACGAGGCAGTTTGTGAATAAGTTTTTTCTTCTTTTGTGTTGTTTAGGCGTGGTCTATGTGGGTTTTCAGACGGGAGAAGGGATATTTCAGAGAGGGAAAAAGCAAGAGGTGAAATTATTTCATCCGGAAAGAGAATATCCGCTGACTGAACATCGTTTGTTTACTTTTGTTGTCTACGCCTCTAATCAAGCTCCTTGGTGCGAACGCTCTTTAGAATCAATTTTTGCGCAGGATTATGAGGCGTACCGAGTGATTTTTATCGATGATGCTTCGACGGATGCTACCTATGAGACGGCTCGAAACTTTGTCATGAAAGCCGCTCAAGATAGTCGAGTCATTTTGATGCGCAGTGAAACAAAACTTGGCTTTTGCGCGTCGCTCTATCAAGCGATGGAACATTGCTCGGACCGAGAGATCGTGATTCCTCTAGAAGCTCAAGACTGGCTCTCGCAAGAGCGCGTTCTTTTCCGTTTGAACGCAGCGTTCCAAAATCCTGACGTATGGGTGGCCCAGTCTTCTGCGATGGCCTACCCTCAATACCAGCTGCAAGAAACAGATGGTCTTTTTGCCTTTTATGCCGCTCTTTTAAAGCAAGTGCCTTTAAAAGATTTGTTTTTCGAAGGACGGCCGATTTATGCAAAAGAGGCCTGTTTTTCCTCTCTTGGCAACTTAGCCAAAGGTCGCATTCGGCAGTTTGCAGAGCCTTTTTTATTTGCTAATCAAGCAGGCTTTAGCGCTTCAAAAAAACAGCAAGGCATCGTCTCTTTTCTAGCTACATCTGAGCCTCTTGTAGAATTTCCTCAAAGCAGCCCTTCTTTCCAAACAACTGATATGTTAATCTTTTCTTACGACAGGCCTTTGCAACTCTATGCACTTTTAGAATCGATCCGCCATTACATCTCCGGTCTTTCTCAGCTTTCTGTGATCTATCGAGCCAGCGATGAGCGCTATGCTAGCGCGTATGAAGAGCTTCAGGCTCATTTCCCTTCGATTCATTGGATGCGCCAATCGGCAAATCCCCATAAAGATTTTAAACCTCTCGTCTTGCAAGCATTAAAAGGTTTTTCTTCTCCTTACGTCCTCTTTGCGGTCGATGACATTGTCGTGAAAGATTTTGTCGACCTAAGCCATTGCATTGACGCAATGGAAAAAACAGGAGCCTATGGATTTTATCTTAGGCTCGGCGCCCACGTAAAGCATTGCTACATGATCGATCAGCCTCAAGCTATCCCCCCTCATTTATCCTTTGGGGAAGGGATGTTCGCCTGGGACTTTGCTTCTGCGCAGCACGACTGGGCTTTCGCCCACACTCTCGACATGACCGTTTACAGAAAAGCCGATGTGCAATCCGCCTTTCAGCGCCTGAACTATAAACATCCCAATCGCTTAGAACAAAGCTGGGCTCAAAACCAGCCCCAGCAAGCAATCGGCCTTTGTTTTGAACACTCTAAAATCGTGAATCTGCCCTTGAATATGGTCAATCTTTCCGATTGCCGCCATTCTCACTTTATGACAACAGAAGAGCTTCTTGTGAAGTGGAACGAAGGGCTAAAGATGTCGATCGATCCATTGTTTCGGATCGAAAACCCCTCGCCCCACATCGATTATACGCCAGAATTCGTCAGCCGTTAATGTTTTTTATGTTTTGAATCGTGTTGAGCTATTTCGATTTTCGTTCCATGAATGCCTAGCTCAATCCCTCTCTTCGAAATCTTTTTCGAAGAAGCATTTTCAAAATGAGCCTCCACCTTATGGTGTTTCATCCCTCCCACCTGTCCAGGCACCCAAGAATGGGAAAACACCTCTTCCGCCGAATGCTCGACGTTTTCTTTCAGGCATCTCAGCTCTCGCTCTTGAACCGGAAGATCGATTTTTATAGATTCTGTACTTTTCTTTATTTCCATGATGCTTTCTCCTTATCAGGCTGTCACTCTCATCTATAAGAACTTTTTTTATAAATGTCGAGAAGAAAGCAGCTCGTTTTGCAGGGTTTCGCCCCGCACCCTACCAAAGGACTTCGTCCTCTATAGTTTATAGTTTTCTTCGACTTTTCAGTTTCTTTGGATTTAAGTCCCTATCGCCTTCCAACGCTTCGCGTTTCCAGTTGATCACTTGCGTTTGATGATCGATCGAGGCGATCGATCATCA
>JAJXYX010000079.1 GCA_021780355.1 bacterium
CAGAGGGCATCAACAATAAAATTAAAACTCTGAAAAGGCAGGCATATGGCTACAGGGACATGGAGTACTTCAAGCTCCGACTTTACCACCTTCATGAGCAGAGGTACCAATTAGCCGGATGAACCGAAATCTTAACTGAGCTGAGAAGAAAGATAGATAAATATAAAATCCGAGCGAGTGTTTGTTTGGATCGTGCGCTTCGCTGGCCTAGAGATTGTAGAGTTGTTCGGCCAGATCAAAAACATCTTATTCCTGCTTCTCTTTTCCGATTGGAAGATCGAATTTTTTATGCTCTTCTTCCCTCTCCCATGCTTCACTTTTTTACTGAAGGGCGCTGTTATACGGGCCATGGAATTTCAGATGATTATCAGTGGAGGGCTAAAGATCTTGCTAGAAAATTGAGAAATCAATGTTTCCAGGGTTCAAGTTGCATTGAAGGGGGGAACTGTCAGATTTTTAAAGGGATGGACGGTGAAGCCAAAGCAATAGTTGGGTATAGCAGTGTAATCTTAACGGTTCTTTCATTATTAGAAAGGGAGATTGTCGCTAAGCACCAATCTGAATTAGATGAATACATAACTTTGCATCCAGAGCTTTCTTGTTTTGATAGTTTGCGCATGGCAAGAAATTTTATATCTGCAATGAATCGAGTCGATCAATGTCCAGAAAAAGAGTTGACTAAAGAAGAAGAGAGCTTATGGATAGAAAGCGCTCAAAAGATTGAAGCACTATTGGCTTTTGCTAAGCAGACTATTGCTCAAGAGCTAGAAATTCCTTTAGAGCGGATTGCCTTTGTATTTCATGAGAGATTTCATATCGATATGGAATTATTTGCCGGTCCGAATGATTGTGTGTTTTTGCATGATGAGGCGCTCATGGCAGAATGGAAGAAAAAGCTGCCCATCCCTTGTTCTTTTTTAAAAAACATCTATCAATATTCTGAATCTCATTTAGCTCTAAATCAAAAAATTTTAGAGGAGAATACAAGGATTTTGGAGAGGATTGGCTGCAAGGTCATTCGCGTCCCCGGTGTATTGACAGCAGAATTTGAAGAAGGCTCGATTTCTTATTCTGAACTGATCAATGATTGGTTAGGTGAAAATGTTTTTCTTTTAAAAGAAGATCAGGAAGCACAGAAGGATAGGATGCCTAAATGCGTTGATTTGTTAAATTTTATGAATGGTCTTTTCTTTTCAGATCCCAAACCTCGTTGGCTCTCGGCTGGAGCCCCCAAAGGACATGCGGTGACTGATTTTTTCAAAAAGGCTTTTGAAGAAGCTGTTCAGGCTTATTGTCCTGAGTTGCAAATTTCTTTCATTCGGCTTGTTAAATTGTCGACCCGACTTCTGATGGGATCTGGCGGCTTGCGCTGTCTTACCTCGCCTCTGTAGAGTTTATTGTATTGAATATAGCGAGTGATTTTTGTCGAGCTTTGTAAACGGCGAGGAGAGGATTAGCGTAAGCGGGTTCTTTTTGATAAGCTTTAGCCATCCTTGATAAAACGCTTTTTTCATCGTGATCGATAGCTAGGTGAGCCAGTTTGTAGTAGTGAATGTTTCGATCAAAATCCTCGGGCCAGCATAAAAAATCTTCCTCAGAAACTCTGCTTAAGATTTTTCGAACGATGAAAGAATCGGGAGATTTTGCCTGCTCGATAGCGAGAGCCAAGCAGGAAAAAAAGTTCAAATCAAACCTTAAGAAAAAGAGTTTCTTTTGCCAAGATTCGTCACCTTCTCGAATAGCAGCCCTCATAGAGGCTTCGACAAGACGTTCATTTTCCCAAAGCATAGAATTTTCATTTGAGTGCAATAAAATCGACTTAGCTTTTTTATCCTCTAAGATCTCTGCAATTTCTTGAGCGGCATGCACGGGGAAAAGCCGATGTTGATGAAGATAGTAAGCAATGCGAAGATGAATTTCATGGGTAAGACCTTCATAGGAAAAAACAACTTCCTTACCATCTAGGAGGACTTTTGCGCAGATCTTGTTTTTAAGAGCGGCGCATCGGATGGCTTCCACAGAGCAAGAAAAGACCAAATGAATCGTTTTGTCTTTTGAAGAGCCTTTGCTACAAAGCTGATCGCAGAGAGATAGCGAGTTGTTTGTTTTTTCATATACGGGAGCAGCCATCAAAAAAATTCATCAGTTAAACTTGCCAAACCAATTGGTTTTCAAGCGGTTATTGTTTGAAAAGAAGTCGAGAAGTTTAAGGATCTTTCCGTTTATTTGCAATGGGTGTTTATAGAGAGGCCGAATCAACCAAGGATTCCGCTGGAAGTGCTGTGTATATCGATCAAAAGCATCAGCTTATTTATGTTGGGCCCACTTGGTGAACATGCGGACGATGGACGGTTCGGAGGTGGGGAGCAGGTTTTGCTCTTTTCCTACCCAGCGCAGTTCTTTGGATTCATGGTTTTTTTGTATCGCTTTGCTGGTTTCAACTTGAAGCAAAAAGCGGACATCGTAGTGGTAGTGGGCTTTTTCTTTGGGATTTTCTGGAATGAGATGAATGTCGATGTCAAAGATAGCAGGAGATAAAGCCCGGATATCCTCGATGCCCGATTCCTCTCGAGCTTCTTTGAGGGCGACTTCTAAAAGATTTGGGTTGCCGTCTGCATGACCTCCTAATTGAAGCCACCGACCGAGTTTAGCGTGGTGCATAAGAAGCGCTTTTGAACCATGATGGTTGAGGAGCCAGCCGGATGCCGTCATGTGGCCTGGCTGCAGCGCTCTCTCAAAGCAATCTTCATGTGCTTCGATAAACTCTAGCATGCGAGATTTATATTCTTGTTCTTCAGGAAAAGAAGAAACATAAGCCTGTAGCAAAACGGTTAAAGGTTTTCTCTTCACAAGATATCCGCAAACTGATGATTGGGGTTTTGTTTTACGCTATATTGCTTGTCCCAAGGGCTGTTAAATAAGACCATAGGCCGATCGAGCCGGTCGCGCACGATGAGCGAGCTGGTTGATTTGGAAAAAGTGTTCATGTCGCCAAGGATCCAAGAGCTGCACTGATAGGGAAGTGGCGTTAAGACAGTATCTACGCCGTATTCGTCTTTGAGTCGGTATTGCATCACTTCGAATTGGAGCTGTCCTACGGCTGCAAAAATAAGGTCGTGTTCAGTTTTTAGTAGCTGGATCGCCCCCTCTTCTGTGAGCTGCAAAATGCCTTTATCAAAGGATTTTCTTTTGCCCACGTCTTTGGGATGAAGTTTCGCGAAAATTTCAGGCTGGAATTGGGGTAGGGGTTTGAAGTTGAATCCTCCCGTTAAAGAGAGCGTGTCTCCAATGGCAAAGACGCCAGGATTAATGACCCCGATAATATCGCCGGGATAAGCGATGTCGAGAGTGCTGCGCTCTCCAGCAAACATGCCGTGAGGGCGGGAAAGGCGGATCTCCTTGCCAAGGCGGTGGTGTTTGACGATGAGATCTCGATCAAATCGGCCTGAGCAGATACGGATAAATGCCATGCTGTCTCGGTGGCGTCGATCCATGTTCGCTTGTAGTTTGAACACATAGCCACTAAAAGGCGTTGTGATGGGGTCGATGCTTACCTCTGTTCCATCAGGTCGGTCGGCCATTCGAGCGTGCGGGTGGGGCGCTAGGTGGATAAAGGCGTCAAAAAAAGGCTCGACGCCAAAATTTGTGAGCGCAGAGGCGAAAAAAACGGGAGTGACCAAACCGTCTAAAAAATCTTGCGTGTTGAAGGCATTGCCAGCTAGCTCTAATAGTTCGAGCTCTTCAAGAAGGGTTGTGTAATTTGTAGAGCCGATTTTTTGTTTGGCCTCAGAGCTTTGAAACGAAACAGTCGTAAGATCTGCTTTTTGTGAGCCGCCATGAGACGTTTTGGAAAAGAAAATAGATGTGTTTTCATTCCGGTCGACCACACCACAAAAATCCCGCCCCGTTCCAATAGGCCAATTCATGGCATAGGAATGGATTTGCAAGACATTTTCCACTTCGTTCATTAAGTCGAGCGGCTCTTTGCCAGGCATGTCCATTTTATTGATGAAGGTGAGGACCGGAATTTTTCTTAGCCGGCATACCTCAAAGAGTTTGCGCGTTTGTTTTTCGACCCCTTTGGAAGCGTCGATCACCATGATTGCGCAGTCGGCAGCTGTCAGCGTGCGATAGGTGTCTTCCGAAAAATCTTCGTGGCCAGGAGTGTCGAGCACATTGATGATCGTGTCTTTATAGGTAAACTGCATGGCCGAAGAGGTGATGGAAATCCCCCTTTCTTGCTCCATGGCCATCCAGTCCGAGGCGGCGGCTTTGCGCCCCTTGCGTCCTTTGACCATCCCTGCCGTTACAATGGCTCCCGAATAGAGGAGCAATTTTTCGGTTAAGGTTGTTTTCCCCGCATCAGGGTGGCTGATGATGGCAAACGTGCGTCGTTTAGTAACAGCTTGAGTCAGATCGTCCATAATGGCTATAAGAATACCTGGAATAGCGACAGAAGAAAAGAGTTAATTTTTTATCACTCTTCCCCTGTCACTTGTTCTAAAATGGCGTGGCGGGTTCCTTCGGCGATTTCGGAATGATGGGGGACAACGGTTTGAATTCTTGCGTTGCTGGAATGCTGCCACACAGTATGGCTTCCTTTCGTTCGAATCGGCTGCAGGCCGAGCTTCGCGAGGATTTTTTCGACGTGCCGTCTTTTCGTAACTGCTAAAAGGCTGCGAGGGTCGATGGCTTGAGGGAAACGAGGGGGAGACGGTTCTCGAGGCGTCGATTGCAGAGCCGTTTGCGCTGGAGCTTTGGTTTTGTCTTGTTTTTTTTCGCGGTTAGAAGGAAACACTTGAGGAGAGTCAGAAGAGGAAAAGCTTCCTAAGTCATTAGGAAGAGGCTCGGAAGAAGAGGCGGCCGCAAAAGAGGGGAGGCGACTTTCTGGACTGAGATTGCTGAGGCTCCCGAGCTCTGAATCCGAGAGGGTTTTAGAAAGATTAAGGCTGGAAGAAGAGCTAAGATCATGGAGTTGCAAGGACTCCAAAGATAAGCTCTCCTCTTCTGAATCGGGCTTTGATCCGCTAAGAGAGAGGCGGCGATGGGGAGATTGAGTCTCTTCAACCGTTTCTTCTTCTAAAGCGAGAAATTGTAAAAATCTGCTGGGAAATATGTCTAGTTCTGTTTTTCCCGGCATAGCCAGAGTGATGTAGTTGATATCGTTGAGGAAGATAAAGATGCGGCAAAGCCAAAGCAGCTCTTGCAATAGAGGTTCTCCTTTGCACATATCTGGATTGAGATCGCAAAGCTGGTCTAACGTTTTTTCGAGAAGTTTTTCTATGTTCAGAGTGATCAGCTCCAGTTTAGAACTGTCCTTGAGGAGGTTTCCGTAGTTGGTTTGCAGGGACAAAGCGAGCCCTTCAATCTGGTCGAAAATATGATGGAAACAGATAAAAAAGGAGTGTCTGATCCGTTGGATTTCCTGTTGAAATGGCGTTTTCAGCAAAAGCACTTCCTCTAGATCCGCGAGCTCGAGCGTGGCTGCCTGGTCTTCAGCCATCATTTTTAAATTGTCAAAAATTCGATATTCATAGGCTTTTGTGGTATAGAATGAAGGGTCTAAAGGAGAGAGGATCGACTCTTCTAAAACTTTTTGGCAGTCCGTCAGCCAGCAAGATTCAAGGGTAATTTGGTGGTATTTTTGAATCAGGCTTTCTAAGAATCTTTCTTGTGTTTTTGTTTGTGTAGGAGTAGTTCCATACTCTTGGCAGAAGATTTCATAGGTAAGAGTTCCTATTTGCGCGCGCATGATATTTTGTGCAAATTCTTCTATTTTTTTTTGCAGCAAGACGATTCTTTGGGAGTTGAAAGCTAAACATTTTTTTGCGCACTTGATGATTTCTTGGCTGTTTTTTAGCTGTGTTAGAGGTTTGAGTTGCGACAAAAGGTCTTTAAAGTGAGAGGTAATAAGGCTCGTCCATTTTTTGACGGCATTTGCATAATGGGCCGTAGCGATCATTTCGAAGTAGTCGTAAAGATTCTGTCCGGCTTGTTGAACGTCTTCCAATGATCTCGGCTCCATTTGTTTAGAGCCTGGACTCTTGATAAGAGTGTGATCGCAAAGAATTTGCGAGGGGAAAGGGAGAATGAGGCATTTTCCTATGAATTTTTGTAGAGAGTTCCATTCAGCTAAAAGAGAGTCGACTTGCCCTTTAAGGCGGTTGCGGCGTATGGATGACTTGATGAGCGGCAATTGTTGAGATAATTTCGTTTTTGCAAAATTCGTCAGTTTTTCTGTGAACTCAAGAATAAAAGTATAGTATGCTTTCGCGGGGATGGTGAAATTGCCGATGCAGTTTGTTTTGGGTAGGCAGTTTGTTGGGCTTTCTCTAAATAAATTTAAGTAGGCTTGCAGGTACATGGCTGTCCACCCTTCTATTAGATCTTCTTGAAGCTCTGGTGAAAATGGCGCGCTTAGCTCTTTGAGCAGCACATAAAATTTTAATCCTAGGATGTCAAATAAACACACGTTGGGATGGAATTTGAGCGTTTGATACATCTGTTGGATCAGTTCGACGTCTTGTGTCGTAAAGATCCGGGTATTGATCGAAAATTGTGAAAAGAAAAGGTTGGGATCTTGGCAGCGGGGGACTTCCGGCGCTATAGGATTTGTCAGTTGGATCATCTGCTGTAAAGCGCTCGAAGAGGGGGCGGGGAGGTCTCTAGGCAAAGAGCTATAAGCAGAGCTTGAGGAACTAGAAGAGGATGAGCTGACTGTAGAAAACATCTGTTTTTCTCTATAAATTTTTTTGCGCCTGCAATTATATTAATTTTCAGGTAAAACTTCTAGGAGAAAACAGTTTTTAAGTAATTAGTTCCGTTTTTTTATGTAAAACGGAGGATTCCTCTTTTTGCGATGAGATAGCAACGCCGAATGTGAGGACTCCGACTCGGCCCATGAGCATGAGGAGGGCAATGAGAATTTTTCCTATGGGGGTGAGCTTTTCCGTAAGGCCTGTGCTGAGGCCTGAGTTATTGAGGGCATTGGCCGCCTCGTAGAAAATATCGAGGCTGGGTTGATGTTGCTCGGACAGGCTGAGAAGAAAAAGAGCGAAAGAGAGGCTGAATACGTAGTAAATAAAAGCGACTGTGGCAATTTTTATACGGCCTAGCGGAATTAGGTGGCGCCAAAGGGTAATTGGCTGCCCTTTTAAAGTGCTTTTGACAAAGGCGACCAAACTGGCAAAGGCTGTATTTTTTAAGCCTCCTCCCGTGCCGGAAGGGGCTGAGCCAAAGGTGGATAAAAAAGCGAGTAAAATCAGAATCGAAGGAGTCAGCTTTCCGATATCGACTGAATTAAATCCTGTTGTCGTCATGGCCGACATGACTTGAAAAAATCCGATCATCGCTTCTCGAACAAGAGACGTGCGGTCTGTAATTGTTTCCAAGCCAAAAAATAAACAAGTTCCAATGGTTAAAAACAAACCTGAGGCGGTTAAAATGACCTGGGTTGTAAACGAAAGCGTGTGGTTTTCTTCAGTCCATTTTTTATAAAAATCTAAAGAGACAATGAATCCCATCGATCCTAAAAGGGCCAAAACAGCAAGGATCAGATTGCATGCAACATCTGTTTGAAAAGAGATAAATCCATCGCTAAATAAACTTAATCCAGCAGTACAAAAAGCTGAAATGCTATGAAAAAGACCGTTCCAAATCCAGTGTTCAATGCCTTTTTGCCAAAAGACGAGACTCAGCGCAATAGCGCCTAAAAATTCGCAGAGAAAAGAGAAAATGATCACGGAAGAAATAAACTCTTGGATGGAAAAATCTTTGGGAAAGGCAAAAGAGCTGGCTCCGATTTTTTTTCGATAGGCAGAGAGCTTTTGCGATGTGCAAAGGAGGATGAACGAACTAAACGTCATGTATCCGACGCCGCCTAATTGCACAAGGAGTAAAATGACCATTTGGCCAAACATGTTGTACTGAGTTCCGATATCGATGGTAGCAAGGCCTGTGGTCGATACAGCAGAGATAGCCGTAAAGTAGGTGTCGAGGAGTTTTATGGAGCCTGTGTGGCAGATAGGAAGCGATAGGATGAGACAGCCAATGATGGAATAGAGGAGATATCCAAGGACCAAAATTTTGGCAGGATGAAGATGTTTCATATTTTTTATCTATAGAGAGAAGCGGGATTTGTGGCAATGGGCTTATATACCGAAGAAAGCTGAAGAATCGGCTTACAGGCGGGTTCAAAGCGCCAAAAATCGATTGTCATCAAGGGGGGGCGATACTTCCCCCCCCCCCCTTGATGACAATCGATTTTTGGCAGCGATCTCCCGCCTGTAAGCCGATTCTTCAGCTTTCTTCGGGATACCATTCGCAAAAAATAAATTCATAAATTCAGCGCGCCTTTTACCTGCGGTCCTTTGCCTTCGCTCGAAGCAGCTTATTCAAGCTAGCCTTCTCGCTCCAGGCTTTGGTCCTCGGTAAAATTCGAGCTGAATTTATTTTTTGCGAATGGTATTATCCGAGTTCGGACTGTCTTGCTATTTGCCATTTCAAATGTAGTAGAGAGCCTCCGGCTAAAAGAGCTGATCCGATCAGAAGAATTGAAGGACTGGCTATCCATCCTGTTTGATGGTAAAGCCAAAGTCCTGCGGCAGGAGCGGAGGCTCCAATCAGCCGATCGCCTAGAGCCGCTCCCATTGCACAGACCATAAAGCGGCGCTCTTGAGGGGCCGTCTCCATGGCCCAGGCATGGTAGGGAGCCGCAAGGCAGACGCCAATCACAGTCAGCGTGATACGAACTCCGCCGGCAATCCACAAGTTGGCTCCATCTAACAAAAGAAATAAAGGCAGCGCCATGCACGCGCCGAGAAAAAGAGATGTAAAGATGAAGATCTCTTTTTTTACATGCAAACTCAGCCATCCAAAGAGGGGTAGAAGGAGAAAATCGACGCCGAGCAGCAAAGTGTTTAGCACTAAAGCTTCTTGCGCAGTCACTTGGCTGACCAAAGGTAAAAATCCGTTGAGAAAAGTAGATAAAAGATAATAATTGGCGTACGAAAACCCCGATACGGCGGCGACGGCAAAAAAAGCCGCCCAGTCGCGGCGTTTCCATGTCGTTTGTTTTTTTGGAGGGGTAAAGATTTCTTCAGAGGAATGTCTGATGAAAAGTCCAGGAAGACTAGCAAGCCCCCCCAGCCAAAATAACCATCTCCAGTGGGCCTCTCCCGCTAAAGTCGCAGCTAGGGCGGCGAGAAAAATCCCCAAAATGCCAGAAGCGTCAAATAAACTGCTCATGAGCCCCCGTTTTTTTTCTTCGGTGTGCTCTAAAAGAAAAAGGGCGCCCCCAGAGCTCTCTCCGGCTGCAAAAAAGTTTTGTAAAAGACGTCCTAAAGTCAAAAGAAAAGGGCCTATCCATCCGGCCTCTTCAAATGTGGGCAGACAGCCAATCGCGCCTGTAGTGCATCCCATGCCAAGAAGCGTAATGAATAGGCAGAATTTTCTCCCCCATCGATCCCCGAGCCGACCAAATACGTAAGCGCCCAGAGGCTTTGCGAGGATGCCGAGCGGTAAGAGTGCATAGCCGGCGAGTAAAGAATACACGGGATCGGCGTGGGGGAAAAAGAGAGGAGCTAAAAAGGGAATGAGAAACCCATAAATGGATTTATCATAGTATTTTAATATATGGCCGATAATCGCTGAGAAATAGCGTTGAGTAGATTTTTGCTCAATAAACATAACGATTTTCCTAAGTATACCGTTCGTAACTCAAGAATCGGCTATTGGACGGGTTCAAAGCGCCAAAAATCGATTGCGGCAAAGTGGGTTGTATTGCCTCATACTAGCCCACTTTGCCGCAATCGATTTTTGGCAGCTTTTAATCCCGTCCAATAGCCGATTCTTGAGTCACGAACCGTATAAAAAATGTTATGTTCACCAAAAAGAATTTTTTCACACTTCCCACGCTAGTATTACCTAGATCGGGTCGTGAGGGTTAAGCTTTCGCTTTTTCAGCCTGTTATACCGAAGAAAGCTGAAGAATCGGCTTACAGGCGGGTTCAAAGCGCCAAAAATCGATTGTCCTAAAGGGGGTAGTATCGAGACAATACAATCCCCCTTTATGACAATCGATTTTTGGCAGCTTTCAATCCCGTCTGTAAGCTGATTCTTCAGCTTTCTTCGGTATATACAAGCACCCCTGGTGAACGGGCTTGAGTTTAGCAGGGTTTTGAAAAAAGAGCTAGACTGAAAACAAAGGCTGCGTTGCCTTGGGGGTGCAGGTGAGATAGAGCTGTCTATAGGCTGCTGCGGGTTTTTTCCAGCCGCTGTCTCTTTGCATGGCTCGTTTAATTAATGAATGGAAGGAATCGGGGTCTTTTTTTTGCAGGGCAAAAGCTCTTTGTAAGGTGGCTTCTAATTCTTTTGTATTGGAAAACGTAAAGCCATTGCGAGAGGCGTTGGGAACTTTGTAGTCGTCATAGTCGATCACGGTGTCTTTGAGGCCTCCTGTGGATCGAACAATCGGGATCGTTCCATAACGCATCGAAATGAGCTGCGTAAGGCCGCAAGGCTCAAAATGAGAGGGGATGAGAGTGAAATCTAAAGCCGCATAAATCTGGTGGGCTAATGGTTCGTTATAATCTAGTTGAATGAGTACTTGCGGATGGTTTTCGTAGCGGTTTTTTAAAGCTTCAAAGTGTTCTTGGATGGAGTCGATAGGAGATGAACCTAAAAGGAGAAACACCCCTCCGGACTGGACGGTAAAATGAAGCGCTTCTTCTAAGAGTTCCGGCCCTTTTTGAGGAACTAGGCGCGTGACAGCTCCTATCCATGGACGTTTAGCGGCATCGAGCTTGAACTGGCTGGCCAGAGCCGCTTTATTGGCAGTCTTTGCATGTTCGATCTGGATTAAAGAATCTTGTCCTGAGAAGCGCTCTTGAATGGAAGCGTCCGAACTGGGATCCCATAATTTTTGATCGATGCCGTTTAAAATGCCTGAAAGTTTTTTTTTGTTTTGCAAAAGGGTTTGCTGAAGATGGCATCCAAAGTGGGGGGTGAGGATTTCTTGGGCGTAGGTCGGAGAAACGGTCGTAATCGCATCGGCGTAGACAAGGGCTCCTTTGAGCAGATTCAACGTATCTGCGTGGACATTGTCTTGGAGGCGCTCGGGCAGTAAATATTTTTTGCCAGAAATCCCGATGGAATCTAAATCCTTCGGGATGCATTTGCCTTGATATTCAAGGTTGTGGATGGTGAATATGACGGAGCGGACCCGGAGGTCTTGAGCCATCTCCTCTTTAACGAGAGGAGCGCATAGAGCGGTGTGCCATTCATGAAGATGCAAAATATCGATTTTTTCCCCTCGAAGCTTGAGATACTCAAGGGCTGCTTTTGAAAAATAGATGAACTTGGCCAAATCGTCTGGATACCCGTAAATGTGGGGGCGCTGAAAATAGCCGCTAGGATGACCTGTTTCTAAAAGATGCAGCTGGCAATTTTCCACTTTAGCGGACCACATGGTATTTGTGTGGAATCGAGACGCTTCTAGGCAAGGGAATTCAAATTTTTCTTTACTTAAATTCGTGAGAAGATGATGAGGAATAAAGCTATATTTAGGGAGAATGATCTCCACGTCCTCGTGCTGGAGCGAAAGTTGTCTGCAAAGCCCTGTAACAACCTCTCCGAGGCCTCCGGCTTTGGCGATAGGGGCGAATTCAGCGGCAATGTGAGTGATACGCATATTCTTTCCCTCTACCTGAATTGTGGATGAATATCAAATTTTTTTTATTTTTCGCCCTCAAAAACGGCTTACAAACTCATCTCTTGCAAAAAATTTACCACTTTGGCTATGATGGCACCTGCTTTATTTTGAAAAGCTAAAGTGGAATATTGGGGCGTCGCCAAGCGGTAAGGCAGCGGTTTTTGGTACCGCCATGCGGAGGTTCGAATCCTTCCGCCCCAAACCTTAAACATTGTGCAGAGAAATGACAGAAAACCCCTTCATGTTATTTGCCGGATCTTCTCATAAAGATTTGGCTGGGAAGGTGGCTCAGCGACTTCAAATGCAACTAGGGCAGATTTCCATAGAAACTTTTCCCGATGGCGAAATCGGGGTTCAAATTCTTGAGAACGTTCGTGGAAAGGATGTTTTTGTCCTTCAATCGCCGGTTCGGCACCCGAATCGATATCTCATGGAACTTTTGATTATCGCAGATGCTTTAAAAAGGGCTTCGGCTCGCAGTATAGTGGCGGTGATTCCTTATTACGCTTATTCGCGTCAGGATCGTAAAGAGAAAGGCCGAGTGCCGATCACAGCTAAGCTAGTGGCTGATTTGCTCGAAAAAGCTGGAGTGTCGAGAGTGTTGACCATGGATTTGCATACTGAGCAAATTCAGGGATTTTTTAATATCCCGGTCGATCATTTGTACGCTCGCCCTTTATTTGTGCAAGCTTTGAGAGAAGCGGGGCTGAAAAATCTTGTTGTTGTGTCTCCCGATGTCGGAAGCAATAAGATGGCTCGAAAATTTGCTGAAGACCTCGGTGTTGATCTGGCGATCGTCGACAAACGGCGAGTCAGTGCGCATGTGGTCGAAGCGAGCTCTCTCATAGGAGATGTAAGAGGGAAGAATGTGCTCCTTGTGGATGATATTTGCTCCACAGGCGCTACATTGAAGATTGCGGCTCGAGTGTGCCGATATCATGGCGCTGAAAGTGTTTGCGCTGTGATTTCGCATGCTTTGCTGATGGAAGGCGGTTTAGAGGGGAGTGGAATCGATAAGATGTACGTCTCGGATTCTGTCCCTTTTTCTGGCGGGCCTCATACCCAAGTGGTATCAGTGGCAGGTCTTTTTGGCCAGGCGATAGAGCGCGTTGTTTCAACAGAGTCGATCTCTTCGCTGTTTAAAAGTTAATTTAGGATGATTATGAAACTTTCATTGTTTACAAGAGCTTCTGGAAAAAAAAGCGAAATCAAAAAAATCCGCCGCGAGGGGAACGTTCCTGGCGTTCTTTACGGAGTTAAGCAAGAAGCTCGAAATATTTATATTCATGGCTCTGAGCTGGACGCTGTTTTCCGCGAGTTGAAAGCGGGACTTCTTCCAACTACAGTGTTTACGCTGCAAGAAGGTCATAAGACAATTAAGGCCCTTGTTAAGGACATCCATTACCACCCCACGACCTACGCTGTTCAGCATATTGATTTTCTCATGCTCGAAGACAGCACGCCAGTCAGCGTGAATGTGCCGATCGTGGTCTTGGGTGCATCTGAGTGCCCTGGTATTAAATTAGGCGGTTTTTCCCGTCAAGTGATCCGCCATTTGGAAGTAAGATGCCTGCCTAAGGATATTCCTCAGCAGTTTTCTTTAAGCATTCATGATTTGCAACTTTCTCAAGCAAAGCGGCTCTCTGATATCGAAGTGCCTTCCGCCGTCCGTCCGCTTGCAAAAAACATGAAAGAAGTCGCGATTGTGATTGCTAAGCGTTAGGAATGGGCGAAGATTTACAAGATGCAAATGAACTCTACCTTGTTGTGGGGTTAGGCAATCCTGGCAAGTCTTATGAAAAGACACGCCACAACATTGGTTTTGTGGCTGTTCAGGAGCTAGCCTTAAAACATGGGCTTGTATTTCATCGTCAAGTGAAGTTTAAGAGCAGTCTGGCCGAAGGACAAATTGGTTCAAAGCGAGTGCTGCTCCAGATGCCGCTGACTTACATGAATCTTAGCGGCGAAGCGGTGGCTTTGGCCATGCGCTTTTGGAAAATTAGTCTGCAGCGCCTTTTAGTGATCGTTGATGATGTCGCGATTCACTTAGGGGAGCTTAGGCTTAAAATCAATAGCGGCTCCGGGGGCCATAATGGTCTTAAGAGCATTGAGGAGCATTTGCAAACTCAGCGCTATGCCCGGCTTCGGATCGGAGTCGGAGATCGTCAGGAAGGGGATTTGGCCAGCCATGTGCTGGGCCGATTTTCTGAAGATGAGCAAAAAGTCGCGGCAGCAGCTCTGCAGCGCTCAGTCGAAGCGGCTGAAATATGGTTACAAAAAGGGATAACCAGTGCGATGGATTTTGCCAATAAGGCTTAAGTCCACCGGAACCCAAGCATTGGAGAAAAAAACATGTCATTAAGAAGACAACGAAATGCCCTTTATGAAGGGATGTACATCATTAGCGCTACGCTAAGCGATGAATCTCGCAAAAAGGCATTTGAAAAAATTACCGACGGGATCTCCTCGAACGGAGGAAAGGTTCTCAAGGTGCACGAACAAGGCCGACGCAAGCTTGCTTATACGATTGATGGTAAACGAGAAGGTTACTATTACTTAGTTTATTTCGAAGCTCCTACGCAAACGATTGCTGAGCTCTGGAAAGACTATCCTTTACATGAAGACTTAATCCGCTTCATGACATTGAGAACAGAAAAAGTTCTCGAGACTCTCGAATTTGCACCTCTTAACGCACAATAAGGAGCCTTGTTATGATTCCTACTTTTAAAAGAAGCCATGCGCAAGGCGCAAGCAACGGTCCTAGCGGAAACAATGATTCGCCGTTTGCAAAAAAAAGAAAAAGCTGCCCTTTTACCTTAATTAAAGCCGAGACCATCGACTACAAAGATGTTGAAAATCTCAAGCAGTTTATCACAGAACGAGGCAAAATTTTGCCGCGCCGCATTACTGGTGTTTCCCATCACTACCAAAAGTTGCTGAACATCGCGATCAAGCGTGCCCGTCACATGGCGCTGCTTCCTTTCGTCGCAGAAGAATAAGAGGAATTTGATATGAAACAACAATTATTACTTCTTCAAGACGTAGAAGCTCTTGGACAAAAAGGGGACGTTGTCTCCGCTAAGCCAGGCTATGTGCGCAACTATCTCTTACCTCAAGGTTTTGCCGTGATCGCTTCTCCTAACGCCCTTCGCAAAAGAGAGCGTCTCCGTCAAGAACGTGCTCAGCAAGCGATTGTCGATCGCCGCGAAGCCGACGAGCTTGCTAAGCAAGTAGAGTCCCTCATCGTAGAAACGCGTGTGAAAGTGGATCCAGAAGGTCATATGTATGGCTCCGTCTCCGCTCTCGATGTAGCTAACCTCTACCAACAAAACGGGCTTCCTGTTGAAAAGCGCTACATACACCTCCCTCGCCCTATTAAAGCGACAGGTGTTCACAAAATCCCTCTCAAATTGAAAGAAGGCGTGACAGCAACCTGCACGCTCCACATCATCCCAGAGGGCATGGCTAGCCTCGGCGTCGAAAGCGTCGTCGCTCCGCTCCCAACAGAAAGCTCAGAACAGAGCGAGTAATTTTCCCCATTCTAGCCCGCAGTCTACCCCACGTAGTCTACGGGCTTTTTTTTGCCTCCGTTCTTGGGGCTCCGCCCCAAACCCCGCCAAAGGACTTCGTCCTTTGGAATCCTATTTGTTTTGGAATGATCGTTCGGAGCGAACGATCATTCATAAAAAATCAATTAGGTGTCCAGAGGACGAAGTCCTTTGGCGGGGTTTGGGGCGGAGCCCCGAGGAGCAAACGTCTTATGATCAAATTATTTTCTCCTTCAAAACTGAATTTATTTTTTCGAGTGCTTGGCAAGCGTTTTGATGGTTATCATGAGATAGCTTCTTTGATGCAAGCGATTGATTTTTGCGATGAGATTGAGTTGAGTTTGGGGAAAAAGGATGAGGTGAGCTGTTCTGATGTGGGGTTGGCTTGCGATGAGACGAATTTGGTGTGCAGGGCTCGGGAGGTTTTTCGGACGCGCTACGGGTTGGGGGGAGTGAGGATTCGTTTGATTAAGAGGGTTTGGATGCAGGCCGGGCTTGGAGGGGGGAGCGGCAACGCGGCTACAGTTTTGTGGGGATTGAATCAGTTGGTTGGAGGTTTGGTAAGTGAGGGAGAGTTCAAGGAGATGGCAGCGGAGCTTGGATCGGACGTGCCGTTTTTTTTCTCTTCGGGAACGGCGCGTTGTACGGGGAGAGGGGAGAAGGTAGAGAGTTTGGCAGAGGCGGTGGAGGTGAAAGGGTGGGTTGTGAAACCTCATTTTGGCCTTTCTACGAAAGTGGTTTATGAAAGAGTGCGGGAAAATCGTTTGCAATCAGTCATTGCTGGAGATGTTTTGTATTATAATGATTTGGAGTGCTTTGCTTTTGAAGCGGAGCCTCGTTTGAAACTGGTGAAAGAGATGCTGCTTCGTGAATTTGCAGTGGTGATGATGACGGGGAGCGGCACGGCATTTTTTTGTTCGGCTCCTTTGCATACAGAGGTTCAGTTTATGGAAGATTTGTTGTATCATCCAATTTCTTCGATCCAACGAAAAGAAAAGGAGTGGTATGTCCCTTAAACCGATGATCGTGATTACAGGTGCGGCTGGGCTGATCGGGTCTGGCGTCGTTCGTTATTTAAATGATTTGGGCTATGGTCATTTGGTATTAGTTGATGATTTGAAGGATGGGGAGAAGTGGAAAAATTTGGTGGGGAAGGAATTTGTTACTTTGATTTCCCGGTATGCTTTGTTTGACTGGCTCAAAGGGAGAGAAGATGAGGTGGATGCGGTTATCCATTTGGGAGCGTGCTCTGATACCGTTGAGACGAACGCTGATTATTTAATGGAAAATAACGTTCGGTTTTCTATTCGTCTGGCCGAATGGGCTCTTGGGTTTAATAAGCGGTTTATTTATGCCTCTTCAGCATCGACCTATGGAGATGGGGCTTTGGGGTTTAGCGACGACGAATCGATGATTGGCTCGCTCAAGCCGCTCAATATGTACGCGTTTTCTAAACAGCTGGTTGATTTGTGGATGAAGAGAGAAAACGTCTTGGGGCGAGTGGTTGGATTGAAGTATTTTAATGTGTATGGACCGAATGAATATCATAAAAAGCACATGGCTTCGATGGTATTTAAAATGATGCAGAAAGCCAAATCGGATGGAGTGATTCAGCTGTATAAATCGAATGATCCAGCCTTTGCCGACGGAGGCCAGCTGCGCGATTTTATTTACGTGAAAGATGCCGTTCGAATGACGTGCGCTTTTTTAGAGCCGCAGTATCGTTCAGTAGGAGGCCTTTTTAATATAGGCCAGGGGATTGCGACGACGTGGAATGAATTAGCGGATGCTCTTTTTTCTGCGCTAGGAGTGAAAACGAATATTCAATACGTCGATATGCCATCGGCTTTGATCGGACAATATCAAAATTATACCTGCGCCGATATGAGCAAATGGCAAAGACAGTTTGGAGCGAATCCTTCTTTATGCCGAGTGACGCCTGTACAAGAGGCGGTGTTAGATTACGTGCAAGGCTATTTGCTGACTCAAGCGCGCTGGTAATTTTTCTTACTTACATGAGTTTAAACGCGCTTTTCAATGTGCTTCAGCGGTATACCCAAGTTGATTCAAAATTTGGCCGCTAGGCGGGTGCAAAGCGCCAAAAATCGACTGCGGCAAAGTGGGCTAGTATTGCTGAATACAACCCACTTTGTTGCAGTCGATTTTTGGCAGCTTTCAATCCCGCCTAGCGGCCAAATTTTGAATTACTTTGGGTATATATTTCTGGACGCTTCTTCCTCTTTCCAGTTAGCGTAGAAAGCTAATCGCTCGATGAGCTGCTGATGATCCATGAGTGGATAATATTTGCAAAGCATCTGGTAAACTTTTTGCAGCTGTTCATGATTTTTAGTCCTAAACCAACTAAAATAACAAGCTCCTAAAGGGATTTCGGCCTTGCTTAAACGCTCTTTTATTTCACTTTTATCGTAGAGGTTTTGAATTTCAAAATGGACATCGCCGTCTACATCTCCTTTAATAAACAATTTCAGATCATGGTTGGCAAACTCCATTCTTTTGGGATGTATCCATGTTGGCTCTACATGCCATTGATCAGATTGAAGATGAAGTTCTGGAAAATGGTAAGATCCCCACTTTGAAAAATAAACGGGTCCTTATAGCTTACATGAAGATTTGGTGATTGTAATGGAGAGGCGCTAATTGAAGGAGTAGACATCGTTGTTTAACCTTTTAAGTTGACGGGAACTTATATCAAGGAGTTTACTTTGCATTCAAGGAATTTTTTATCCACTTAAAACTCTCTTTCTGCAAGTTCTCGCATCCCAGTCTTTCTCGGAAAATAGCGAAAAACTTCCACAAAAAAACACCTTCTTTTTTTTCATAAAGATGTTAGCATGTTGAATTTGCTCGTTAGGATACATGCGCTATGACTCATTTGGCTGATGCTTTTCAACATTTTCGTCCGTTCACTGTGCTCGTGATTGGAGACTTTTTTTTCGACACGTATATTACAGGACGTGTGAAAAGGATTTCTCCTGAAGCGCCAGTTCCCGTGCTCGAAGTATTGAGACAAGAGTCAAGGCCTGGTGGAGCGGGCAATGTTGCATTGAATCTCGCTGCTATCGGAGCTCATGTCTTGGCTATTGGCAGAATGGGATATGATGCAGAAGGACAGCAGTTGAAGCATCGTTTGCAGGCGGACGGCGTGGATGTTTCTGCCTTTGTCATCCAATCCTCTTATCAAACGCCTGTGAAACGGAGATTTATTGCAGATAGCCAGCAACTACTCCGCGTCGATTTTGAAACGGTAGAGCCTTTGCCTTTTGAATTAGAAGAGCAGCTGCTCTCTTTATTGCCTTCATTGATGGAGCGTTCGCAAATTGTCGCTATTTCCGACTATGGAAAAGGGTTTTTAACGCGCAGTTTGATTGCTAAAACCATTCAAATGGCGCAGAGCTCTGGTGTTCCTGTGATCGTCGATCCCAAAGGACTGGATTTTACAAAATACCGCGGCGCCACTGTATTAAAGCCGAATGCTAGCGAAGCGTATGCGGCTGCGAATATGTCCTCTTCTAGCTCTTTGGACGAGGTAGCGCAGCATCTTCTCGATCTTTCTCGAGTCGATCAATTGCTGATCACCCGCTCTGAGGCGGGGATGTCTCTTTTCGAGTCGGGGAAGGCTCGAAAAGATTTTCCTGTCCGCTCAAGAGAAGTGAAAGATGTGACAGGGGCTGGGGACACTGTCCTTTCGTTTATTTGTTTGGCGCTTGCCAATGGGCTTGATATGGATCAAGCGGCGCAGCTAGCAAATATCGCAGCTTGCATCTCTGTGGAGCGTTTAGGCTGCGTTCAAGTCACGTTGGCCGAATTAGCGCAGCGCCTTTTTGAAATGAATCGAAATATGAAGATTTTTGATGAGAGCCACTCCTACGCTTTGCGTCATCTCCTCAAAGATAAAAGCTACTCACTTTTGATTTTGCAGCACGGGCAATGTGTGACGAACGCCCTTTTACGAGCCGTTAAACAGCTTTCTACTGTGGAAGGGCACCAGCTCATGGTCTATATCAATGATGCCTATCCAACGGATGAATTTGTCCATTTGCTCGCCTCTTTAAATGAAGTCGATATGATTGTTCTTCAAGGAGAAAGCTTGAAAAACCTTTGCAGCATCATGAATCCCTACGAGATGTATTGTCTAGAGGGGGATGAAATCCGTCAATTGCATCAAGCAGCCGATCTGCTCTCCACGCTCCGCTCATATGGACTGAAAAATCAAAAAATTTCGACACTTTCTTAAAGGGCAACATGTCGTCTTTACCTTCTTTGCAAGAGTTGTGCTTAACGAGAGTTTTGCAAAACGGATTAGATTTATTTGATGCTGACGATTATTCTAGGATAGAGGAAGTAGCCGAAAGGATCTCATCTGAAATCAATCCCGTGCTTCGTTTAAAAGAACATACAGATTGGATAGCCGAATATTACGCGATTCTTGCCAAGGCGGGAGAGTCTATTAAAACCGATCGGTCTTTGGCTCATCATTCTCTTTCTTGGATTCTTTTGCAGCCCTCGTTGAATAAATTAAAAAGTGAAGTATTTTGGGATCTAAAAAGTCGAAACATCCCTTTTCATTGGGAAGTAGAGATGTCGAAAATCAAAGATTTTCCACACTTATTTGATTTGTTGATCCGGCATTTCCCTCTACAGATGAAGATGAAAGATAGCCCCATTTTACAAGCTGAGGACTTGTGTTTGCTGTTTGTAGCGCGCCACAATTATTGGGCCGGAATTGCTTACATCGTAGAAAAGGGAGCGAACCTGTCGATCCAGTTTCCTCAAACGCCTGATGATCCTAATAGAAATTTACTTCATTGGTCCATTCGTCAAAATGGATTTAATTTGATGACTATGGCCCTTATTTATTCGGGCATTGATCTTCACGTTCCCGACTATGAAGGGAAAACTCCTTTAGAATTGCTTGCAGAGAAAGTTCCTCTTCTGGCGCAACCGGGCTATGATCTTCAATCAGCTCTCAAGTTTCTAATGCAAAAAGGCGCTGATGTACGTTCCTTGGGCCCTAAAATTCTTGATCAAGTCAAGCTCAACCAAATTCCATGTTTGCATGGAAGTTTTTCTGAAAAGGAAAAAAAACGCCAGGAAATTATCGAGATGATCGAAGAAGCTATGGAATTTTCTCCTTTTATGTAGCTCCGCTTTCTTCGGTATATACCCAACGTGATTCGAAATTTCGCCTCTAGGCGGGATTGAAAGCTGCCAAAAATCGATTCTTACAAAGGGGGGTAGTATTAAATCAATACAATCCCCCTTTGTAAGAATCGATTTTTGGCGCTTTGAACCCGTCCAATAGCCGATTCTTGAGTTACGAACGGTATAACGAATGAATGGGAAAAACGAGGGGTTAAGGAAGAGAGGAAATATGCGATTCTCACAGCAGAAATTGCTGATGCAACCTTTGATCTTAAGCCTTCGGAGCATAAAAAATTAAAAGGCTTAAAGAATCAAAATCTTCGCGATCATATGACTGATCTCCAATTAGTTTTCACCATGTTGGGTGAAGCTTCTACAACAGAAATTGCAGTTCAGAACGATGCTCAGGGATTTCATCAAAATAAGAAAGCAGCTCGGGAAGGGGGAGAAATTGCTGGGAATGCAAGAAAAGAGCTAGAGCAAAAAAGTGGTCGCAAAGTAGTTAGTAAATCCAATTATTTAAAAATGGATTCATTAGAGTTAGAACTGATCTCCGAAAGATAGAAAAATTTATTGTGTTTTTTGAAAATTTATATCAAAAAAATAGGTTTCCAAAGATTGAGTCTTTTGGCGGGGCTTGGGGCAGCGCCCCATTTAGATCGAAGGTTCGGGGCAGATGCGCTCGAGGCCTTGTCTGAGTTCTTTGAGGGCGCGGGGGTGGTGATTTTGGGCGTGGACGAGGTGTTCTGCGGCTTTGAGGTGGCGCCAGGCTTGGATGTAATTGAGCCTTTCGGCGTAGATGGCAGCGAGATAGTAGTTTGCCGAAGGATCTGAGGGGTAAAGAGAGATGTAGTGTTCGAGGATGGGGAGGGCTTCTTTGTAGCGGCCGAGTTGAAGCCATGTGACGGCGAGATGAAAATGGCCTTGGCGGAAAAGGGGGTGCTTTGCGAGAGTGTCGGAAATCCGTTTTTGTTTGGCGAGAATGGACGTTCTCGATTCGTTGACTTCAGAATAGATGGCCTGAATGCCTTCGGCGTCGATGCGGCCGAGGAGGTAGTCTTCAGAAACTGTGTCCGCGGAGATGGAGTGTTCAGGAATGACGCCCTGGATGGATTCGAGAAGTTTTTTTCCTTTTTCTTGTTCGCCGATGAAGAGGTAGTTAAACCCCAAAAACATGTTGATTAGATAGTCGTTTGGGAGGAAGAGTTTCCCTTGTTCATAGAGCTTGATGGCAGTGGCGGGATCTTCCCGATGCCAACTGACGGCGGCTTGGTTCATGAAAGCAAGGCCTACTACTTCTCGGATCGTTCTTCTTTGCAGTTGTTTGGTTTCTAAGCCGAGATATTGCTCAGATGGGATATCGATGCCTCGCGCGGTGGTTTCAATATTTGTGATTTCTCCTTGAGGGTCGATGTAGCGGACGTAGATGTGGCCGGGCGGCGTGATGGCTTCCAGCGAGAGCTCGAGCCTTTGAGCTAGACAAAGATAAAGGATCGAGACGCCGAGGCAGACGCCTCTTCGGGAGTCGAGAACGGAGGGGAGAAGCGTGTACATATCGATGTCTTTGGCGTAGAGGGAGTGGGGAGGAAAGCGAAAGCGCATCTCATTGAAGATATAATCATTGATCGCGCGGATCTTTTGTTCCGGCGACGGATTTTCGGGAAGGCGCGCGAGGATTTGCAGCGCCATGAGATCGATGTTGGCTTCGTAGCTGCGAGCTTTTAGGGGGAAAGTCTCTTCCGGGTCTTTTTCGGCTAAAAATAGAGCGCGGGCCAAATCGAGCTCATCGGAAGGCAGCTCGAGGGTTTCTTGGAGGGTCCAAGTGGAATAGCCCTTGAGTTTGCGATTGCCTAAATGCCTGCCGAGTTTTTCGATCATCGAAAGCTGCTCTTCGTTGAGATCGATCGATTTTTCCTGCGATGAGCGGTTAACAAAAGCAATGATTGGTTTTACATCGATGCTTGGCCAAATCAGAGCGGGATCTTCCTGGGTTTGATTGCCATTGAGTAGAGCCCACGCATGTTTTAACGCCTGCTTTCCTTCAGGCGTATGGGAGTAGAGCTCATAAAACGCAAAATGCTGGGTCACAGAGGTGGGATCTAAAGTAGAGTAAATGAGAGACGGAGTCGGGAGCGCGAAAAGGCGCGCACTAAGAAAGATAAAGAGGAAAAAAAAGCGTTTATTCACTAAGGGCGCTCGGTTGGGCTTCTTTGGTTCTTATATCATAATCCTTATTTTATTTAGCAAAAGAGCTCATGTGGGCAGTCAGTTGTTCGTGGCCCGTAATTTCTTCCACAAATGGGATAAAGCGATAGGTCCAATTTGTGGAAA
This sequence comes from bacterium, assembly GCA_021780355.1. GTDB lineage: Bacteria > Chlamydiota > Chlamydiia > Chlamydiales > SM23-39 > SZAS-17. Next base: position 22,753 of record JAJXYX010000079.1, read on the forward strand.
GAAGTTCTCCTGGAATGTTGATCCTTTCTTCCTTTGGATTCATATGAACAAAATGGGGGATGAGAGCTAAATATTCTTGCAGAAGATTGATGTGAAAATAAGACGGCGTATGGTGCGCGTCGTGCAGAATTTCCAAAATCCGTTCAGAAGGCAAGTCAGGCTGGTAATTCCACTTCTTAAATGCGCAAAAAGCTTTGGCCTCTTCAGGATAAAATTGCCACCAGCCTCTGAGCGTATCGCAATCGTGGGTGGAAACCGTCGTCATGCTGAGAGGGTCGTATAAGTGATACGGAATATAGCGTTCATCGAGCTCCCAGTCCCTTTGCCAGCGAAGTACTTTTGTTCCGCAAATTCCTAGCTTTTTTAAGATCTGAGGGACCTCTTTCGGAATAACGCCCAAATCTTCAGCAATGGGGAGCAAAGGAGAGCTTTTGACAATTTTTTCGAGGATCTCTTCACCATGAGAAGGCCAGAGATGGGGGTTTTTAGGGACGAAATGCCCTTCAATAGCAGGTTTATTGGGAGGAATGCCCCAGATGCGGAAAAATCCGACGACATGATCGATTCGGTAGAGATGAAATCCTTCGGCGGCAGCGTCTAATCTTTGTTTCCACCAAGAAAAATCATTTTTGTGCATCGCTTCCCAGCGAGGTAAAGGAAATCCCCACTTTTGTCCTTGCTTGTTGTAGTAATCGGGAGGAGCGCCGGCGACGAGGGTCAAGTCAAAAAGGGACGGGTTCGCCCACACATCGACACTATCCGGACTCAGAAGAATGGGAAGGTCTCCTTTTAAAAAAATGCCGTTAGACGTTGCATAGTCGCGCACCGATCGGAGTTGCTGATAGCTTAGATATTGCAAATAGGCGTGGAAATCCACCATCTGCTTTGACGCATGGATGAGAGAGGGATTGTATTGTCTTGCCGAAGCCGGCCAATTTTGCCAGCTGAGGCCTCCATATTGGCTTTTACACATTTGAAATAAGGCATAAGGCAAAAGCCAGCCTTGCTCTGTGAGAAACCGTTGGTAGTCTTCAGTTGTTTCTACTTGAGGAAATGTTTGGAGAAAATAGGTGTATAGCCACTCCAATTTTTTTTGTTTGACTTCCTGGAGCGCCACTCTCGGCAAATGAGTCAAATCACGAAAAGAGGAAACCAATGCTTTGGCATCGGCTCCAGGAAGAGCGGCGATGCTGAGATACATTGGATCGAGAGCGCAAGACGACATGGAATTGTAAGGACTCGTATCGCGGCCTATATCCGTTAAAGGAAGCAGCTGGAGGCAATCGAATGAGATCTTTTTGCACCAATCGATCAAAGGAAGTAAATCGTAAAACTCTCCGATCCCGCAGCTTGTTTGCGAGCGCAGAGCGGAGAGAGGAAGGGCGATGCCATGATGCGCTTTTTTCCCGATGAGCTGCCAGTGGGCGTCTGTTTTTAATGCCACGCGATTATCTCAGGCCAAAAGGGTGAGGAGGGGAGTCGGGAGCGAGATGGGTGGGAGCTGTTCTTCCGCTTTGAATGGCGTCTATCCAGCTTTCAACTTCTGTCATAAAAGCGCCAAAAAACGCGGCGAGCCTTTCGGCATCGAGGATCTCGATAGGGAGAGATTGGTGCAGCGTCAAATGGTTGTTGAGCGGCAAATAGCCTAAAATGGCAGATCTAGGATCGGGGAGATCGTTTGTTTTGAGCCCGTCTTTTAGCACATTTTCTCTAAATTTCCCTGGAGGAATTTCAATAGCGGCGGAAGCGATGAGAAGATGAGTTTGGCTAGAATCCATTTGCATTTGGATGCGCGCTTTGCCATGCACCTGTAGAAGGCAAGCTCCATGCTTGTCGACAAAAAGGGGAAGACCTAAAAAATCTCCCAATCCAACAATGAGCTCGGTAAAACGGTCGGTCATTTTTCTTCTTCCTCCTCCTCGTCATCTTCTTCTTCCCATTGTTCTTCAAGTTGTTCTAGAGCGTCTAGCATAGCTTTGGTGAGTTCTTGGAAATGTTGAGGATTGCGATAATAGCGCATCGCGATTTGCTTCATGGCATCGCGCATTTGCATGAAGATGATGATTTGCGCCATGGTTTTATCCGCAATGCCAAGAGATCTGGCCGATTGGAGGATTTTTTCGGCGTTCATATACCTTTCTGCTAAAAATTTGATTAGCTGTTTAGCTAGAGCTTCAAATGAAAGGCTGGGAGACAGCGTCAGATGATAGGAGGCAAATTGCCGAGAGATGAGCTGCATTCTTGATTGAAAAAAACGAAATACGCCTAAAATGCCCTGGAGAGAGTGCGTTTCATCGAGGAGCATTTTTAATTCTCCTCTTGGAATAGAAGGTCCTTTTGCTTTGAGATCAGCGCCGAGCGAGTGGAGTAAAAACATGATGGTTGTTTTGAGCTTATCGTAGGGGAATTTATCAGAGAGTTCTTGGAATAATTTTAGAGGCTCTCTTGGCGTGCCGGTGATCTCTCGGTAAAGGTCTCGAAGCGATGTGGCGGACCCGAGACCCTTTTCGGAAAATTCACGGGATTGGGCCCCCATGTTGCGGCCGGCTAGAATTTCCCTTGTATATTGTTGATTGAGCTCTTCTTTCGCCTTTTTCGCAATCAGTTGCAGATCGCCTCTCGAGGTTTCGATGAGAAAATCGAGGGCTTCATCGGCAAGCGCATGCTCTGGGTACATGTCGAGGACTTTAGCTAAAACATCTTCTTGACTATCGCCGGATCCTACGCGCTGTCTTAAAATGAGCAGCGTTTTGGCTTGCAGCTCATAGTTATTCTTTTGCATCTTTTCAGCGATCTCTGAGATCTCTTCGACTTTAAGAATTTTAGATTCAGTGACATCTGATTTTTTTTCGCTTTTTGCTGGCTCTTGTTTCTGTTCTTCCAGCGTTTTAAAAGTGCGCATCATGGCAATCGGATTAAATGAACCTTCTATCCAAGCCTGAAGGTCGATTGCGCTTTCGACTTGCTCCATGAGTTCTTCGCGCGCCGTTTCCTGAGCAGCTTTGAGCGCCGCGGCGTTGAGAGCGGAAATTTTGGGCAGATGATCTTCAGACATTGCGTATTTAGTTTGTTCTGTTCGATATTTCGAAAAAACAATTCAACAGTCTTTTCTACAAGTCTAGTAGGGCTCCGCCCTAACCCGCCAAAGGACTAACGTCCTCTGGACTCCTGTTTGATTTATTATAAAAACAAATAGGAGTCCAGAGGACGAAGTCCTTTGGCGGGTTAGGGCGGAGCCCTACTTAGACTTGTAGAGGCAAGCTATTGAGTTCATTTCGGTATATAACAAACGAAAAGGATCATGTCAATTGAACGCGGCCTAGGGGTTGAATGCGGATTTCAGGAACGATTTCCTGATAGGAGAGGACGGGCAGTTCGGGGAATTCTCCCTCGATGAGTTTTCGTACGAATCGGCGCGCGTCGATGGCGGTTAAGAGAACCGGAGGCTGGCCTCCGGGAGGCGTGGGTTTGATCGTCGTGCGTAGAGAATGTAAAATCAGCTGCACCGAATCGGGATCTAAAGCGAGATAGGAGCCGGCGGATGTTTGTTTAATGGCGCCGCGCACCATGTCTTCGATCTCAGGATCGAGCAAATAAACGGATAAAATGGTTTGCCCCAATGAGTATTTGTAGCTGATGTAGCGCTTCAGAGAAGATCGTACATATTCTGTTAAAAGAACCGTGTCTTTTTCTGTCTGGGCCCATTCGCTTAGCGCTTCTAAAATTGTTCTTAAGTCCTTAATGGAAATTTGCTCTTGGACTAGACGGCGCAAAATTTCTGTGAGTTTTTGGAGCGGAACGAGGCGGGTGACTTCTTTGATGAGATCGGGGAACGATTTTTCGATGAATTCTAAAATGGCTCTGACTTCTTGAATGCCGATAAATTCGTTAGCGTATTGTCGGTAAAATTTAGAGAGATGCAAAATAAGAACCTCTAAACCTGTCCAAAAGCGGATGTGGGCTTTTTGTAGGATAGGTTGGTATTTTTCATCGACCCAAATAGCAGGCATGCCCAAAGATCCCTTTGAGAGCGTGACAGGAATAGTATAGCGGCGAAGGGTTTCTTCTGTTTCATTGGTAAGAACGTGTTTTAAGACCAGTTTTCCCCGCACAATAGGCACTTCGTTTAAATGGATCGCGTATTCGCCAGGTTCTAGAGCTGGGGAATCTGTTCGTACGTGGACTCCTGGAAAACGAACCCCCAGATCTTGATAGAGGGTATGGCGCATTTTGGGGATCATCTGATCGATAAAAGAGAGCCCTTGCTTGTCTTTGCGGAGCATGCTGGATACGGCGGTTCCAAGTTCCAAGACGACAGGTAGCGTAAGAGCGTAATCTTCAGGGGCTCCTCCCACGACGGCGTGCCCCTCGATGTCCGTTTGCATCGGAGTGATGCCGGCGGTCTCTTTGGCGGCTGCTTTTTGCGCTTTCGTGAAAAATATATATCCGGTGATTCCGATGATGGTGGAAAGGATGAGGAAAGGCCATCTAGCAAAGCCGGGGATCCAAGCGATTAAAAAGAGAGCGCCGCCGGCGATGAGAAGCGCTTTGGGCTGTTTTAAAATTTGCTCTGAAATCTCTTTGCCAAGGTGGGCATCTTTTTTCTCGCTCGAGACCCGCGTCGTCACAATACCTGCCGTGATGGCGATCATGAGGGCTGGAATTTGGGAAACCAGGCCGTCGCCGATGGATAAAAGGGTATAAATTTTGGCCGATTGGCTCAGAGACATCCCGTGGATCATCACGCCGATGATCAGGCCGCCTACGATGTTGATGACAGCGATCACAATCCCTGCAATCGCATCCCCTTTGACGAATTTCAGGGCGCCGTCCATAGCTCCATAGAGCTGACTCTCTTTCGTTAAGCCCAAACGAAGTTCTCTGGCTTGCTGTTGGTCGATGATCCCGGCCCGCATATCGGCATCGATGGACATCTGTTTGCCGGGCATGGCGTCCAACGTAAAGCGGGCAGCGACTTCGGCGACCCTCTCGGCACCTTTTGTCACCACGATGAATTGCACAATGGTGATGATCAAAAAGACCACGCCGCCAACCACATAGTTTCCTCCGACGATAAAGTCTCCGAAGGCAGCGATAATATGCCCCGCATTGGCTTTGAGCAAAATTTGCTTCGTAGACGCAATGTTGACCCCCAGTCGATAAAGAGTTGTCAGCAAAAGCAGAGAGGGGAACATGGAGAGCTGAATCGCTTTTTGAATATAAAGGGCCACAAAAAGAAGGCAAATAGAAACTGAGAGGTTGATGGCAATCAGCACGTCGATGATCGGCGGGGAGAGGGGGAAAATCAACATCATTAAGATCGAGATGATCAAAACGGCCAGCAGTAAATCGCTGGATCTGGAAAGAGCGCTGAACGCTCTATTTCTGCTAAAAAATTGGGAAATGCGATCAATAAAATTTTTCATGATTTAAATAGTTCCGTATTGATATCGGGATTATTTTCCAAAGCTTCGATCCATTTTAAGATTTCTGCTACCGCTGGATAAGTGTGCTCTGGTATATAATCGGAGATTTTCCCTTTACTGTATAGTTCTCTTGCTAATTCTACATTTCGCATGATTGGCACTTTGTTTTCGACACCAATTTTAATGATTTGTTCGGCAAGCGGTCCGGCTCCCATGGTCAAAATAATCGGAGCTGGTTCATCTTCAGGATGATATTTCAAAGCCACTGCGATATGAGTAGGGTTTGTCACAATCATCCGGGCCCTTTTGGCAGCTCTCGGCCCATCTTGATAGGCAATTTCGCGGAACATCTCGCGCCGTTTACCCTTAATGTGAGGATCTCCTTCCGTGTCTTTATATTCTTGCTTGACTTCAAATTTTTCCATTTTCATTTCTTTCGCAAAATTCTTCTTTTGGAAAGCTAGGTCAAAAACGGCGACGATCAAGAAAAAAATGCCGACCTGGATGGTGACTGTATGTAAAAAGTTGTAGACAACAAGAGCACTGCCGATGGCTGGCATCAATACTGTCGAGATGATTTCTCCTAAACTTTTCCATAAAATAAGATAAATAATGATGGCAGCGCCTGTGATCTTCGCAATCGATTTCAACAATTCGACTAACACTTTAAGCTTAAACTTTTGTTTAATGCCATCGACGGGATTTAACTTTTTTAAATCGAATTTCATAGCTTGTAAAGAAAAGACGGGGCCAACGACTAAAAAACTAATCAAAATGCCCACAAGGCAAACGGCAATCATGATCGGCGCGCTGGTCTTTAAAATCACATGGGCCGCTTGTTGGAAATAGGCGGGGGCTTTCGTTTCAAATCCTTCAATCTGAGCGGACGCCTGAAACATTTGCACCATGTACGTGCCGATATTTTCGAAAAAAAAAGACATGGCGGTCAAGGTGGCCATCATTGAGACGATGAAAGTAAATGCGGACGGAAAGTCTTGTGATTTTGCGACTTGACCTTTTTTCCTCGCGTCTCGGAGTTTCTTAGGGGTCGCCTTTTCGGTTTTCTCTGCCATAGGATCAACACTTTAGCTGAGAACATAGAGGGTCGTCAAGTGGTATGAATAAGTAAAAACATAATTTAGATTTGTTGAGCAGTATTGTTTTTAATTGATTTTTATATTAATTATGTATAAGCTTTTTTTCAAAAAGTGAGGGTTTATTTTGTGTCGAGCGAACTGTTTATTTCTATAAGACAGCAAGAAGACAAATGTGGTATTTGTCTTAGTGATGATGCTAATGATTTAAAAGAATTGGGGTCTATTGTGAATCATCTTGTGGATAAACACCCAGGATTTCATGCAAAATGTCTAAAAGTCTGGCTATCAATCCAGCAAGCCTGTCCTGTTTGCAAGCAAGCATTGAATCCCAACTCATTTTATGTCGGAGAAAACCAAATAAAATACACAGCGCCAGAAGAAATCATACAAAATAACCTAAAACTCTTAGCCGCCATTCTTCTGATTTTTTTCACAGTGATAGGGGGGGCTGTGTACACACAAAACCTTGATTTCCGGAGCGGAGCCATCTCATTTTGCGCCATTTTGCAACTAGGGATCATTGGATGCGTCAGCCGAGTCCTTGCGCAGACCATCCAAGAGCAACTCGAGCTCTCTTCCACATAATCCCCCTCTCTAAAAAAAAGGGGGATTCCAAAGGGCGCAAGCCCTTTGGTGGGTTAGGGCGAAGCCCTTAAAACGGAGGTCAAAATCAATGGTGGAAAAATAAAATCACATCGCCGTCTTGGACAATGTAATCTTTTCCTTCGAAGCGGGCTTTGCCAGCTTCTCTGGCTCCGACCCTACCTTTGTATTTGATCATATCTTCGTAGGAGATGACCTCCGCCCTGATGAAGCCTTTTTCGATATCGCTGTGGATTTTTCCTGCGGCAACGGAAGCTGTGGTCCCTTTTTGGATGGTCCAAGCCCTTGTTTCGATATCGCCTGTTGTGATGTAGGTGATGAGGCCGAGCAGGGAAAAGGCTTCTTTGATAAGCCGATCAAGGCCAGATTCTTTGAGGCCTAAGCTGGAAAGAAATTCGAGAGCGTCCTTTGCATCGAGCTGCGAGATCTCTTCTTCGATGCGTGCGCAGATGGGGACGACGCGGCTGCCTTCAGCGGCTGCATATTCCCTTACGCGGGCGACGAGGGGATTTTCCATCGAGGGGAGGTCGTCTTCGCTGACATTACATATGTAGAGGACCTTTTTTTTGGTCAAAAAGGGATAGAGAGCCGCGAACCCTTCTTCTTCCGGCGTGAGCGGGAGTCTGCGGAGGGGAAGATTTTGATTGAGATGTTCGAGAGCTTTTTTCAAAAAGGCTAAGACAGGCAAGAGCTCCTTTTTGGATTTCGCTTGTTTTTCAACTCTGGAGATCACATTTTCTACCGTTTGCAAATCGGAGAGGATTAGCTCAAGATTGATCACTTCAATATCATCGAGGGGGTCGACCTTGCCCGAAACGTGGATCACATCATCATTGATAAAGCAGCGGACGACTTGAACAATCGCGTCCGTATCGCGGATGTGGGTTAAAAACTGGTTGCCGAGTCCTTCTCCCTGCGAAGCTCCTTTAACAAGGCCTGCGATATCGACAAACGTGACGCTGGCATAGATGATCTTTTGGCTTTTTGATTGATCAGATAAAACGTGGAGGCGCTCATCGTAGACGTTGACAATGCCGACGTTGGGATCGATGGTGCAAAAAGGATAATTTTCTGATGGGATTTGCTTGCGAGTTAAGGCATTGAAAAGAGTCGATTTGCCTACATTGGGCAGCCCGACAATGCCGCAGGAGAGGTTAGACATGGTATTTATATCCCTTTAAGTAAATAAGGCTCGAGATCACAATCGGGATCGCTGAGCCGTTTTTGATCTAGACAATTTTCGAGCAAATAAGGTCCCGATCGAAGGCGGGTTAAGGCAGAAAGATGAGCTCCGCAGCCGAGCATTTGGCCTAAATCGTGCGCGAGCGCTCGAATATAGGTCCCTTTGCTGCAGGCGACTTGGATTTCTAGTTCAGGATAGGCGTAGCTAAGCAACGTCGTTTTTAGTTGAACCCAAACGGACTGCCTTTGAATTTCAATCCCTTTTCGTGCGAGATCGTATAATTTTTTCCCCTGAATCTTTTTGGCGGAGAACATCGGGGGGATTTGAGAAACTTGGCCTTGGAAGGCTTGCAGGGCTATTTGGATCTGTTCTAACGTAGGAACAAGAGAGCTTTGACTCGTTACGGCTCCGTCGATATCGTAGCTATCTGTACAAACGCCTAAATGCAAAGTAGCGCGGTATTCTTTATCGCTTGAGAGAAATTCATCTGATCTTCGGGTAAATTCACGGCCGATCAACATCACCATGACGCCGGTAGCGAAAGGATCAAGAGTCCCTGCATGGCCGATTTTATCGATATGCAGCAAACGTCGGAGTTGAGAAACGATGCGAAAGGAGGTGGAACCAGCAGATTTATTAATTAAAAGAATGCCTTTACTCATGCTCCGTGCCTGTTTCGGGAGGGCGCGCGGCTTTTTCTCTTTCGATTTGCGCAAGCAATTCTTGGATGCGCAAATGTTCTTCGAGAGCTGTATCGAGTTTGAATGTGAGCGAGGGAAAATAGCGAAGCTCTACTTTTTTCGCTGCATTGACAGCGATGAAGCCGGCAGCCGTTTGAAGCGCTGCCAAGATTTTCTCTTTTTCCAACTCAGTGGCGATCAAGCTGATGTATACTTTTGCATGGTGTAAATCAGCAGAAGTCTCTACACGAGTCACTGTGACGAATGTATTGACGTGAGGATTGCGCACTTCTTTTTGAATCACTTCAAAAATCACTTCTTTCAACAGAGAATTAATTCGCTCTAACCGGTTTTTTTTCACAGGTCCTGCTCTAAATAAGTAATTTCATAAGCCTGGAGAATGTCTCCCTCTTTGACGTCGTTTTGACCGTCTAAGAGAATACCGCACTCAAAACCTTCTTTCACCTCTTTAACGTCTTCTTTCAAACGCTTGAGAGAGGCGACTTTCCCTTTCCAAATGATCTCTTTGCCTCGGATTTGACGAATCAAACTCGATCTTCTGATGATGCCGTCTGTTATTTGGCATCCGGCAATCACACCTAGTTGAGAGGATTTAAACGCCGCTTTGACAAGAGCGCTTCCGGTATCCGTCTCTTTTTCGAGCTTGTCGAGCAAAGAGCGCATTCTGTTTTTTACTTCATCGATGAGATGGTAAATCACGTCTTGCGTGTAGATCGGAACTTTTTTCTGTTTGATCAGATCGTCTGCATGGCTTTCAATCGTCGTGTGGAAGCCCACAATAGTCGCTTTCGATGCGGCTGCTAGCGAGATATCGGATTCAGAAATTTCCCCAACGTCGGCATTGACGATTTCTAGGCGTACTTTATTAGAATGAATTTTCATAAGAGACGTTTTTAAGGCCTCTAAAGAGCCTTGTACGTCTGCGCGGAGAATGAGGGGAAGAATTTTTTTCTCGCCACTTTCCTTTTTCTGCATCAGTTTTTCCAGACCGCCGATTTTCGCTTGCGCCATTAGGTGCCGCTCGCGTCCTTCGGATCTCGCTTCTGCAAGTTCCCTGGCCTCTTTTTCACTCTTTACTACGATGAATTCATTGCCTGCTAAAGCAAGCTCGGAAAGACCTGTGATTTTTACGGGAGTCGAGGGGCCTGCGCTCTCGATTTGCTTTCCATGATCGTCTTGCATGGTCTTAATGCGGCCGGAGTGGTGCCCAAAGACAATGGCATCACCTTTTCTAAGCGTACCATTTTGGATAAGCACTGTCGCTACAGCGCCCAAACCTTTGTGCATTTCCGATTCCAGCACGGTCCCTCGCGCTCTGCTCTGAGGGTTGGCCCTGAGCTCTAAAATTTCGGCTTGCAATGCGATCATTTCGAGTAATTCCGGAACGCCCTTTCCAGAGACGGCCGAGCAATTGACTGTAATAATGGATCCGCCCCAGCTTTCAGGCAGCAAGTCTCGGTCGGCAAGTTCCCGATAGATTTTTTGTTCGTCAAAATTCGGCTTATCGCATTTATTGACGGCTACGAGAATGGGAACGTTGGCTTCCCGCGCTTGCCTGATCGCTTCTTCTGTTTGGGCTTTGATCCCTTCGTCTCCAGCAACGACGAGAATGACGATGTCGGTTACGTTAGCTCCACGAGTACGCATTTCGGAAAAGGCTTCGTGGCCCGGCGTATCCAAAATAGTCACTTCCCCCGCGTTCGTTTTTACTTTAAAGGCGCCGATATGCTGCGTGATCGCTCCTGCTTCTTGCGAGGCGCGGTTCGATTTGCGAATCGTGTCGATCAAACTCGTTTTTCCATGGTCGACGTGGCCCATAAAGGCGACGACGGGAGCCCGTAAAATAAGGTGGCTAGGAGAGGAGGAATCGATCTCTTGGCGGATTGTTCGGTCTGTAATTTGAATCCGTTTTTGCTCTGTTGTATCGATTGTGATTGTGCAGTCGAATTCATGACCGAGGAGCTGCACGACAGTCTCGTCGTCGAGATAATCATTCAGCGTCACAATGATGCTTTGCATAAAGAGTTTGGCGATGAGCTGGGAAGCTTTTAACTTCATCTCATGGGCCAAATCTTTAATCGTGATCGGCAGCCGGATCGTTAATTCTTTCGGACGGATAACGACTTCTTCATGATAACGGCGCATCTGTTTGTGTGCCCGTTTTTTGCGCCACGCCTCATCATCGCCTGCGCGAAGACCCTGTCGGTCTCTCGCATCAAAAGAGCGAACTTCTTTGGGTTTTTTTGTCCTTAAATCTTTCGCAGGAGGGGCTTTTCGCGGAGCCAGTTCACCGATTTGTTTGAGTTCTGGAAGCTCTTCTTTAGGAGGAGCTTTTACGGTTTCTGTTTCTGCCGGTTCTGCAGGTTTTGCAGCAACGCTTGGTTTGACTTCTTCAGGTTCTTCTGCAGGAACAAAAACGGGGGCTGACGGCTCTTTTTCTACCGCTTTGACAAGAGTCGGTTCTTCTTTGATCTCTTCTTCAACGGGAGTTGCCTGAACGAGGCGGGTTTTCCGCTTTTTCAAGGGATCAGCCGCACCTAATGTTTCTTTCTCTTTTTCTCGAGCTGCCAGGGTTTTTTCAGCTTGCTTGAGAGCCGAAACGACAGCCGTATCTTCTTTCAGCCGGGTCGTGAGTTTTTTTGGCTCTTCTGCAGAAGCTGCAGCTTCCTGCTTTTTAGGAGCGGCCGACGGATGCTCACTGGGCCCCTTTTTTGCTTTAAGGGCTTCGGCGAGCTGAGCATTTTTAATATTTAACTTGAGGCTTTTTCCCAAGGGTTACACCTTTCTTTTACGCGTTTGTTCCAACACCTTGTCGGCGAGATCATAATAATCCACCCCAGGAACTTTGGAAGAAAGATCCGCAGGCGAAGCTTGCATGAGTTTGCGAAGTGTGTCATATCCGACAGAAGCTAAGCTGTCAAGAATCAGACCACTCACTTTTTCAATTTTCAGTTTTTCATCAAAAGATGGATCGGGCGATTCAGAAAGTTCAGCCATTTGAATGGTCAAGAGTTTTTGGTACTCGCTGATTTTCTGCACTTCTATATCCCGTTCGATCATTTGACCGATGAGCCGAGCGTTCATCCCTTTTTTACCGATGACTGTCGGATAATCGTCGTCTGCAACGACGATAGAGACGCGCGTATCGTGCCATTTCATCTTTTTAATTTCAGAGGGGGCCATTAAATTTTGCAAGAGTTGAATAGGATCATCAGCATAAGGAACTACGTCGATCTTTTCGTTGTTGAGTTCTCTGATGATATTTTTAATTCTCGCGCCGCGAACGCCCACGCAAGTTCCTACGGGATCGACTTTAGGATCATAGGAACGGACGGCTAGTTTGGTTCGATAGCCTGCGTCTCTGACGATTTTTTCTATTACGACAGTTTTGTCGTGAAGTTCAGGTACTTCTTGAATAAATAAGGCAGCTACAAAGTCGGGGTGGCTGCGAGTCAAAATGACTTCAGCTCCGCCTATATCCGTATCTCGCACTTCCAGTAAGAGAGCTTGGACTTTATCGCCTACATTATATCTTTCGAGTTTGGGGTAGTTTCTCTCCGGCATGATCGCTTCGACCTTGCCGAGATCGATAACCATGTTCCGGCCTCGCATAAACCGCTTTACAGTTCCGGAGACGATCTCTCCCGCACGATGGCGGTATTCTTCATAGATCACATCCCGTTCAGCGCCTTTTAATTTCTGCGAGATCACATGCCGAGCGGCTTGAGCTGCCACCCGTCCAAAATCTTGGGGAGTGATCGAGATTTCCAAAAGCTGTCCGATTTCGCACTCCGGTTCCAAGAGGCGAGCCTCTTCTAGGGAGATCTCTTCCATAGGATCGGAAACTTTTTGGACAATTTTCTTTTGGGTATAAACGTCGATTTCCCCAGTTTTTGGATTGATTTCAACGCTGACCTGATCTCCTAAGCCTTTTACGCTTTTACGCGCAGCAGCACGGAGTGAATCGGCAATCGCGTTGATAACGATATCCCGCTTGATGCCTTTTTCACGTTCTAAATATTCAAAAATAGCAATCAGGTCTTTGTTGTTCATCTGTTTTTCTTCCTACTGTTACTCTTCGTCTTCAAAATCTTGATCTTTGTCTTTTGAAGATTTTTTCTTGCTCTTCTTTCCTTTGGAACCTACGACGATATCATCGCGGTTTTGCTGGTTCTTTTCAATTAAGTATTCTTTAATCGACAAGGCTACTTTTTTATGCTCTGGATCGAGTTTGATCACTTTTGCTGTAACCTGATCGCCTTTTTGAATCACATCCTCTACTTTGCCAAAAGGCTGGTCGGAAAGCTCTGTCACGTGGATCAGCGCTTCGATGCCATTATCTAGCTGCACAAAAGAGCCGAACGCCGTCGTTTTTGTCACAACGCCGTGTACAAGCGAGCCTACAGGAAGAGTTCTTTCGATGGTTTCCCAAGGATTGTTGCTGAGCTGCTTTACGCCGAGAGTGATTTTCTTGCTTTCTGGGTCGACGGACAAGATCACAGCTTCCACTTTATCGCCTTTTTTCAAGACTTCGGAAGGATGGGATACTTTTTTGATCCAGCTCAAATCTGAGATATGGATCAAACCGTCCACTCCTGGCTCTAATTCGACGAAGGCGCCGTAGTTGGTGAGGTTGCGGATCTCTGTTACGACGCTGCTGCCGACAGGATACTTTCTTTCCACATCTTCCCAAGGATTTCGCTCTGTTTGTTTGATGCCGAGAGAGATTTTCCCTTCGTCTTTTTGGATCGAAAGAACAATCGCGTCGACTTCATCGCCCACTTGTACCATTTCGCTAGGTTCAGTGATATTTTTCGTCCAAGACATTTCAGATACGTGAATCAGTCCTTCGATGCCCGCTTCGATTTCGATGAAGGCTCCATAAGAGACGAGATTCACAATCTTTCCATGAACTCTCGTTCCAGGAGGATACCGTTTTTCGATCTCTTCCCATGGATTTTCCTCTTTTTGCTTTAAGCCGAGAGCGACCCGTCCTTTTTCTCGATCGACATGAAGGATCATGACTTCGAGTTCTTGTCCCATATGGATCATTTCGGATGGGTGCTTGATGCGCTTCCATGTCATATCTGTGATATGGAGGAGGCCGTCTATGCCGTCGAGATCCAAAAATACGCCGAAGTCGGTGATGTTTTTCACTATGCCGCGTCGAAGAGCGCCTTCTTGGATGTTTTCCAAGAGCTCTGCTTTGCGCGACACTCTCTCTTCTTCGAGAAGTTCTCTTCGGGAGACCACGATATTTTTTCTCTCGATATTGATCTTAAGGATTTTGAATTCATAGGTTTTGCCGACAAATTCATCGAGATTTTTAATGCGCTTATTGTCGATCTGAGAGCCAGGAAGGAAGGCTTCCATTCCGATATCCACCATGAGGCCGCCTTTGACTTTGCGGACGATATATCCCTTAACAATGGAACCTTCTCTGCAGTTGTTGACGATATGTTCCCACTGGCGGAATTTACGGGCTTTTTCTTTGGAAAGAACGATTTGGCCGTCATCTCCTTCGGCTTGATCTAAATAGACTTCTGTTTCGATGCCTAAAACGAGTTCTTCCGATTCGAATTCCGCTGCAGGGACGAGTCCTTCAGACTTCAGTCCTACATCTACCACGACGTAATCTTTAGAAATTTCGACGATCCGGCCATGCAAAATTTGGCCAGCGTTCAATAGGGTGAGCGAGCCTTCCGCTTCTTTCTTCTCTTTGCCGTGCAGCAGGTCTCTGAATTGAAGGGCTTCGTGTTCTTGGAAGTCAACATCGTCGAGAATGTTGCTGGTGTTCCAATCGTGATGTTTTTGTTTGTAAGACATGTTAAGGGTTTCTCCTGTTTATAAATGGGGTACCTTGTCAAAAAATAATTCTTGAATAGGCCTTTTCTGTTAAAGGAAAAAGATTATCAGTGTTCTGCAATAAATGCAAGAGGGGTCTCTCCAAGAAGTTAGCTTCGAAAATCGTTTCTTAGGTTTTGGGAGAAGGGGTTTCGGTATTTTGGTCTTTTTAAGAAAATTGTTTTTTTTCCTTGTCAAAGAAATTACTTTAATGTTGTTTATTGGGTTTTTTTAGTTTATAATATAGCTTGAAAAGTTTTTGGTGTATTTGTGTTTTGCATTCCATTGCCCGAGTTTAATATATTTTCTATACCGCCCTTTCCGCATACTCTGTCAAAAGATGGTTCTTCTGGCGGGTGCGGGTATTATAAGGTTGATGGAAGGAGCTACTCTGAAGCGATCTTCGAACTTCAGGAAGACGGCGTAGTTCCAGGTTTTTTTCAAAAAATAGCTATTCTTTTCTCTAACGTTATTGCTTACCTTGTTTCTGGGGTGGCTAAATGGTCAGTCGCTCAAGTAGAGGCTCGATACGTGTATGTGAAACAGCAGGAGTTTGACAGAAAAAGGGCGGCCAACGATCCTGAAATAATCAAAAATTCACACAAGGGATTTGAAAAAAAATCTATTCATAAGTTGGAGGTCCCTGTTGGTCAGGAAGAGGGGGAAGTTGAAATTCGAATGTCTCAAGGCAACTTGCCAAATATCTTGGATCAAGGATCAGAGGCTAGCCCAGAGTCTTTGCAAATGCAAAGAAAGAAAGACTTTATAAAAAACCAGTGGGCCAGTGTGAAAAAAACGAACGAGCCCCTTTATCTCTCAAAGAAAAGCTTAGCAGCTCATTGGCCAAGTTCGAGTAGTTATTTTTTGACAGGCGAATTTATTTTTGAAAATTCTAAAACAAGTGATTCCTCGCAGGCCAAAGGCGCTTCAAAACGATGTAAACGATCTGAAAATATGTTGACTCGCGAACGTGTGGCTCGGTTGGTTCCTCTTGCCAAGAGGGGAATAGATCGTACGAATCAGTTCAACCGTTTAAATCTAGAATGCAATTTTCTCGAAAAACTTAAAGGTTGCCGAGGAATTGTTCAGATGCTGGCTTGCGATCGTGGTAGGATAAATGCCCAGGGGCAGGAGAAACTGGCTCTTTATTTGAAATTCTATTCTATGGGCGAGCTGTTTTCTTACGTTCAATATGGTTGTCATTTAGACGACGTGCAGAAAAATAAAGTGGCAGAAGATTTGATGGAAGGTTTGGCGGCTATGCATGAACGTCGGATCACGCATGGAGATATCAAGCCACAAAATATTTTGATTCATGGAGAAGGTCAGAACATAGAAGCGGTTTTTTGCGACTTTGATTTGGCCATTGAAGAAGACTCCAGTGATTTTACTCGGATTTCTGGAAGTCCTGCATGGTCCTCTCCCGAAAAAATGCATGCAGCAGGGCAGGCCTACCGTTATTTTGATTTTGAAGCGAACAAAAGAGCCGATATGTGGTCTTTTGGTTTGATTTTGTATCTCTTGTTTTTTCATGGTTTCCCCACTCATTTAGATCCCAATCAGACTCGTGACAGGAAGAGCTTATTGCATTGGCTTCGTTCGCACTACGATCAGCCTGGTTCATTTTTCCCAGAGCCTCAAGAAAAGTCTTCAAAAAAACATCTCATCTGGGAAATGCTTCAATTTAAATCGTTTTTGCGGCCTCATATAAAAGCTGTTCGTCAGCGTTGGAACGATTGTTCTTGAGAACCTATCTAAAAATTCTTATGTCCAAATTCTGAGACAGGTTCAGTTGTCGAGTTTATTTTAATTTTTTGTTTGCGTCTTGTTTGACGATTTTTTTTATCGTTGCAAAGCATAGTTTTTCTGGATTCATTTGGTTTTCCGTTTTTACATCGCTTTTCATGCCTTTTTTTTGGAATTGGTTTTTCTCTTTTCGAAAAAAAATTAAATTTTAACTTTGCATTTTTTCTATATTTCGCTAGATTGAAAATTTATACGACGCTTTAAAAAATTATTTGCTGTTTGAGCGAAAAAACCTGTATCGTTATTGGGTTTTAAACAAATGGTGATGATTATGCGAATTATGAAATTTGGCGGCGCAAGTGTCGCTACGGCTGAGAGTTTTCATCGGATTGCAGAGATTATTTTGCAGCAAACAGATGAAGAGATTGTTGTAGTTGTCAGCGCCATGGGACAGACGACGGATGAGTTGTTGACGTTGGCTAAAAAAGTGCATCCTGAGCCTCCACGCCGCGAACTCGATATGCTCGTTTCCGTTGGAGAGAGAATTAGTATCGCCTTATTGGCCATGGCTCTTTCCAAGCAAGGGAGGGACGCTGTGAGTTTTACGGGGAGTCAATCGGGGATTATAACTTGTACGAATCATTCCCAGGCAAACATTATTGAACTTCGCCCCAAACGAGTGCGCGAAGCTCTGGAGAAAAAAAAAGTGGCGATCGTAGCGGGATTTCAAGGCGTGAGCAAGCTAGGCGAGATCACGACATTGGGACGAGGCGGCTCTGATACGAGCGCTGTTGCTTTGGCGGTTGCTCTCGGCGCTGATGCCGTCCATTTTTATAAGGATGTGGAAGGAATTTACACAGCTGATCCCAAAACACACGCAGACGCTCAGCTCGTTTCAGAAATGAGTTATGAAGAAGCTTTGGAGCTCACAAAAAAAGGAGCGAAAATTTTACATCCCCGAGCCATCGAACTTGCGAGAAAAAATGGCGTGCAATTATATGTGCGTACGTTCAAGAAAGACAGTCAAATAGGAACAGTTGTTGGAAAAGGTGTTTTAAGAAATGCGGTAATTGAGTATGAGGGGGAAAATTAATGGGTGAAAGTCATATGCAAATGCCGCTTGTTTTTGAGCTAGATCCACCTCGCGGACTCTCTTTAACTGCAGCGCCTGACATCCATCGTCCTTTGCAGCAGCAGCTCGAATTTGATTTTGAATTTAATTGTCCTTTTATCGAAGCGGAATATTACCGAGAAGGCGCGCAGGATATCATTCAAAAAATTCTTCCCCCCGACTTTCTCGAGCCATCTCCTTATCAAGCAGCGTCGCAAAGAGCCCGTTTTTCTGATATGATCCCCCAAGTGCGCTGGTCTGAAATGACGCGCGCGCCTTGTTCTCTTTCTGTTTTGCTGCTTTGCAAATTTCGACAGAACGCGTGTCATTTTTTCTATGATATGATTAGCCGCTGGCTTTTGCCTACGAGAAAAGTCAACGTGGAATTATTTTTCGCCTCTGATGTCCGCTTGCCCCATTTATCAGATGATTTACTGAGCGTCGCTGAAATTGTCGTTTATGTAAAAAGCTTGCAAGAAATGGAAGAGGTCCGCCGTAATCTTCATACGATTGAAACGGAAATTAGACTCGGCGTTGTATCGAACTATCATGCGCGCCGCATTTTGGAATTCAAAGGTCTTTCGACCGATGGCAAAACGGCGATGATCCAAGAAAAAATCGGCTCTTTGATTCAAAGCCACTCTAAAGATTTCGATCGGGGGATTTTTTCCCAGATGCAGCATTTTTTGGTCACTTGCCGCGAAGATTTTAAAAAAATCAGAGACTACCACCATATCAGCCGCATTATTTCCAACATCCACTCTGTGCAAAAAGTGCTTCAGCAGCAAATCGCAGTACTGCCTCAAAAGCGGCATGTCATGGTGAAATTTTTAAAAACCAGGCTCTATGTAGAAGATGGCATAAGAAAAGATAAGCCGGTGCTAGGCGTTTTGGTAGGGCTCAACTTTTTAAGAGAGCACGAATTATTCAATCATCATCATGCCATGACGGCGATTCAAAAACTCTCGCCTCATGTCAAAGCGGTTGAGGGTTCGGTGATTGCGGAAAAAGATAAGGACAGTTCTTTGCAGCTCGTCTATTTGGAAATTGAAAAAGAAAGTTTGGAAGATTTTTCTTTTGATGAAGTCCAATCATTGCGCTCGCGTCTTCCCGATTTGCTCACAGAAAATGTAGAACAGCTGACTCATCCGATTTTCATGCCGCGCAACGAAGAAGAGGTGCTTCGTAATATTATGGCGCTTTCGAGGCAAATCCGCTACGTGAATGACATGCCGCAGGTGATCATCTCTTTCGATGAGCAAAAAGGGGATGATTTATGTTTTACGATCATTCTTTTAAGAGTGCGCTCGGAAAATGGACGCTCGATCCAAGATCTTTTTGGCCAAGAGAAAACAGCCGTCCGTTTCTTGCCGGAAAAAGTGAGAAAACTCGGCTCCATTCGACGAAAATACGCGAAGGAAGCGGCGTTAGTTCGCGCTTTGGTTTCTATGAAAGATTTTATGCGATTGGATCATTCAGTGGATTTATATCGAGCTCGACAATCTGTTTTGGCGGAAGTGGTTCGTTTGGTGGGCGAGGTGAGAGACTTTAACGGCGGCATGATCCTCAAGCAGCAAGAGCTATTGGATGATTTGAAAATGGTGCTGGGAAGGCAAGCTGAGCAGCACGGTCTTTTATTAGAGCAGTTTTTCTACTCTTTAATGCCGATGGAAATGCGCAGCGTATTGGAGCCGGATCCATTAAAACAGTGGTTTCTTATGCTGCTGCAAACAAGCAAGGTTGATTTTAGACAGAGAAGAAAAACAGGCGATTGGCTATGCAAGCAAGATAGCCGGCGCGTGTTTGCGGTCTTTCCAGATCTGCATCCAAAACAAAGCTCTCTCTTGCAAGAGAGGATAGCTTCCCTTGGACTTGCTCAGCATAAATTGGTTTCTTTTTCTTTAGTTTTTCAAGAAATTCCCTATTTAGGGTATCTTCTTTTCAGCGAAAGTCAAGAGCTGCAAGCAAAAGTTCTGGACGCGCTAGAAGAACCTTTGCCCGTGTGATCGTTTATGAAAAATCAATATCCTATACAAATTTATCCCTCGATTCTCTCCGGGGACTTTGGACGGCTGTCCGATGAGGCAAAGAGAATTGAAGCCGCTGGCGCCGACGCCATTCATATCGATATTATGGATGGTCATTTCGTGCCAAACTTGACGCTAGGGCCTAAAGCGGTCGCTGCAATCAACCGAAGCGTGAATCTTTTTTTAGATGTCCACGTCATGATTTACCATCCCTTCGATTATGTCGAAGCGTTTGTCAGCGCTGGCGCGGATCGGATTACGTTTCATTTCGAAGCTACGGAAGATGTTGAAGAGACGATCCATTTTATTCGAAAATGTGGCGTTAAAGCAGGCCTCGCTTTCCGTCCAGAAACTTCTTTTTCTATGGCGGTAAAATATTTGACGCAATGCGATCTGATCTTGTTTATGACAGTCAGCCCTGGATTCGGCGGTCAAAAATTTATGCCCGACATCCTTGAAAAAGTGCGCTTGGCTAGAGAATATTGCGATCGGAATCAAATCCGTCAAGGTGGTGTGGTTGCAAAAGACGGCCTCCGGCCAGATTTGCTTCCTCCTTTTGATATTCAAGTCGACGGCGGAGTGAATGCACTTACGGCCAAAGCTTGTATCGACGCCGGGGCTAATGTGCTCGTCAGCGGCGATTTTTTATTTCAGCAACCTAATTTGTCTTCTGGCATTCAGCTCTTGCGTGCCCCATGAGCGCGAATCCTTTGTTTCGTTCAAGTTATAAAAAGGTCGTAGTGGTCGGCGGGGGAACGGGGAATTTTACCGTCCTTAGAGGTCTCAAATATTACCCTCTTGAGCTCACAGCGGTCGTCTCGATGGCAGATGACGGAGGAAGCACTGGCATTTTGCGAGATGAACTTGGCGTTTTGCCTCCAGGCGACGTCCGGCAGTGTTTGGTGGCCTTGTCGAATTCAAGCAGACTGATGCGCTCTCTTATGAACTATCGATTTGAAAACGGGGGGCTTGGAGGCCATAGCTTTGGCAATCTTTTGCTTTCCGCTCTCGAAAAAGTCACAGG
The DNA here is from genome assembly GCA_021780355.1 of bacterium. Taxonomy (GTDB): domain Bacteria; phylum Chlamydiota; class Chlamydiia; order Chlamydiales; family SM23-39; genus SZAS-17. Next base: position 43,515 of record JAJXYX010000079.1, read on the forward strand.
GAGTTTTGAAAGGGCTGTCGAAGAGGCTGGAAGGATTTTATACATTAAAGGAAAAGTGATTCCTGTCACGACGCATCAAGTGCGTCTCAAAATGATTTTGAACAACCGCAAGGTACTGGAAGGGGAGAAGGAAATTTATCTTTCGCAGGAAATTGATCAAGGATATAAATCGATTTATTTAGAACCTTTTGCCAAAGTCAATACTCGCGTGCTTGAAGCTTTGAAAACGGCGGACTTGCTCATTATCGGCCCTGGCGGATTTTACACCTCGCTGATCCCTAATCTTTTGGTCGATGGGATGTGCGAGGCGATTCGAGCGTGCTCAGCGAAAAAAGTTTTTGTTGTTAATCTCATGAATCGAAAAGGGCAGACAACTGGATTTAAAACGAGCCATTATCTAAAAGAGATGACTCGGTTTTTGGGTCAGGATGTTTTTGATCATATGCTGATCAATTGTCAAAAACCTCCTGCCGATTTGATCGATGTGTATGCTGCGGAGGGGGATCTTGTAGAAAATGACTTGGATGATCGGCGGGTGATTTTTGCAGACCTACTAGGAAAAGTATCCGAGCTGAACGCTAAAGATCTCATGAAGCGGAATTTGATTCGGCATGATTCGAAAAAATTAGCTCAGGAGCTTGTCAAAATTGTTGATCATCTTTGATCTCGACGATACCCTGATCGATACTTCGGGCTATGTCGTCCCATTTAAGTTGAAGCTTTGTCTCGAGCAACTAGAGAAGCTCGGTCTTCTCATCAGCGATTTTGACAGCGCATATCTTGAGCTGTTGGCCCTCAATGCAAAATCTCTTCGCTCTCGCGACGCAGTGGAACAATTTATTGAGCTTCGGGGGGGGGATCCTTTGTGGCTGCACCAAATTTGGCCGGCGATGGTCTCTCCCTTGCCGGATGATTTCTCCATTCCTACCACGCCGTTTGCCAAGGAAATATTAGAAGAATTGGCGGTTCGGCATGATTTGGCTCTCGTAACGGCCGGTCACCCCCCTTTTCAGAAAGAAAAGTTGAAAAAAGCTGGTATTGAACAGTCTCTTTTTAGTAATATTCTGATCCCAGAAGATTGTATTAAAAGGCCGGCTTATGAGGCTTTGTGTAAACAATTTTTGAATAGCCAAGTACTCGTTTGCGGAGATCGGATCTCGGTAGATCTGCTTCCTGCGCACGAACTGGGATGGACGACCGTGCATATGCGATGGGGTCGTGGGCTGTTACATCAAACTGAATCCTGGATTGACTATTCGATCTCAGGTTTGCGTGAATTAAGGGACATAGTACGATGACGACTTCGAATCAAATCACTCCTGGTATGACGCTGAATATCGATGGGAAGATTTACCGCGTAGAATCGAGCGTGAAGGTGACTGTGGCCAAAGGGCCTCCTTTTGTAAAGACTAAGCTTCGCAACTTGATTACAGAAGAGTTAATTGAAAAAAGTTTTAAGCCTGATCAAATTGTTCAGGAAGTATCTTTAGTGGAAAGAGCGCTCGAGTTTTTGTATCCAGAAGGAAAGGAATATTTATTTTTAGATACAGGCAATTTAGAGCAAGTCCAAGTTCCTTCTTCTATTTTGGGAAACAAGATCCATTTCTTGAAAGAGGGGATTCAAGTCAAAGCCATGTTTTATGGCGATACGATTTTTGCCGTTGAATTGCCTCAGTTCCTCGAAATCATGGTGGTGAAAACAGAGGATCTTCCGGCCCAAGATGCGAGCGCAGAAGGCAATAAGAGCGCTGTGTTAGAAACAGGCGCCAAAATGTCCGTGCCTTTATTTATTGAAAGCGGCGATGTGATTAAAGTCGATACGCATGCTCATGAATATATACAGAGGGTATAAAATACAGTGGATTTAGATATTATTAAAGCATTGATGGCTCATCTTGAGGCGAGCAAGCTGAGAAAGATGATTTATAAGCAGGGTGATTTTGAGCTCCATTTAGAAAAGGAAAGCGAACCGCCTTCTCCTCCGATCCATGCAGTCGTCCCTTCTCAGCCAGTTAAGATGCATTTTGATGCGCCCCACGATCTTCCTCCTTCCAAAGGAGATCGTTCTCCCGAGTTGCCAGGCAGCTATGTGACCTCGCCGATGGTGGGCACCTATTATGGTTCGCCAGCGCCGGATCAGCCTTCTTTTGTCAAAGTAGGGGATACCGTGAATGAAAATACGGTTGTCTGCATCATCGAAGCGATGAAAGTCATGAATGAGGTGAAAGCGGGCATGAACGGGGTCGTTGCTGAAATTTTGGCTGACAATGCGCAGCCTGTGGAATTTGGCACTCGCTTACTTCGCATCACAGATAGTTCGGGGCGTTGAGATCGTGCAAAAAGTATTGATAGCAAATCGAGGCGAAATTGCCGTCCGAATCATTCGGGCCTGCCATGACTTAGGATTGCAAACGGTGGCTGTCTATTCAGAAGCCGATGCCGAAGCGATGCATGTTCACCACGCAGACGAGGCGATTTGCATCGGGCCTGCCCAATCGATGAAATCTTATCTGAAAATCCCCAACATCATTGCGGCTTGCGAAATTACGGGAGCTGATGCGGTTCACCCGGGATATGGTTTTTTAAGCGAAAATGCCAACTTTGCCTCAATTTGCGAAAGTTCAGGACTTACTTTCATCGGGCCCTCTTCCAAATCGATTGCGCTCCTTGGCGACAAAGCGATGGCCAAAGCGACGGCTAAAAGCGTCAAATGCCCTGTGATTCCAGGTTCGGAAGGGATCGTTCACGACGTAGAATCCGGTTTGAAAAACGCCCACAAGTTTGGCTATCCTCTCTTTATCAAAGCTGTCGCTGGCGGCGGAGGCAAAGGGATCCGGATCGCTTTTTCCGACGAAGATTTCGTACAAAAATTCATCCAAGCTCGAACAGAAGCCGAGGCGAGTTTCAACAACCCTGATGTGTATCTCGAAAGGATGATTGTCAACCCGCGCCACGTGGAAGTGCAAGTGGTAGGAGATAAATATGGCAATTACATCTATCTAGGGGAAAGGGACTGCACAATTCAGCGCCGAAGACAAAAGCTCATTGAAGAGGCTCCTAGTCCTAAAGTGAGCGATTCCCTTCGAAAAAAAATGGGCCAGTGCGCGGTAGAAATTGTCAAAGCAGCCCACTATCAGTCCGTCGGCACCGTGGAATTTCTTCTCGATGAGCAAGGCTCTTTTTATTTCATGGAGGTCAACACTCGCATTCAAGTGGAGCATACGATCACCGAAGAGCTCACAGGCATCGATCTCGTCAAGCAGCAAATCTGCATCGCCCGAGGAGAAAAGCTCGCCCATCGTCAAAAAGACATTACCTTCAACGGCCACATCTTCGAGTTTCGGATCAACGCCGAAAATCCCTCTCAAAACTTCGCCCCCTCCCCAGGTCAGCTCGAGCACTACACGCCTCCAGGCGGTCCTCACGTCCGCGTCGACAGCGCCTGCTACGGCGGCTATAAAATTTCTCCCCACTACGACTCGATGATCGCAAAACTCATTGTCAAAGGCGCAACCCGCGAAGAAGCCATCGCCCACGCAAAGCGGGCCCTCAAAGAGTTCCACATCGCCGGCGTCCACTCGACCATCCCATTCCATCAATATATGCTGGAAGATCAACGTTTCTTGACCCACAATTACACAATCGGCTACATCGATCAATTGATCTCAGAAGGCTGCAATTTCACGTAGTTAGTTGGGACTTCGCCCCAAACCCCACCAAAGGACTGGCGTCCTTTGGAATCCTCTAGTTTTTATATACCGAAGAAAGCTGAAGAATCGGCTTGCAGGCGGGAGATCGCTGCCAAAAATTGATTCTTCAGCTTTCTTCGGTATATTTTAGATATTTAAATTTTTGAAGTGGTTTTATTTTATTGACAATTTTAAGTTATTTTAATATTTGTTCTATAAAAATGAATTTAATATGTCGGATAATTTATTTTCTATGTCAGATAACACAGATATTTGTTGGGTTACTACTTTTACGCAGAGAATTCCAGAGTTGTAAGAGGGGGATATTTTGGAATTTGGGGTGGGGGCAGGAAAGTCGATGCGCTGCATAGCCAAGTATAATCCGACCCGAAAGGTGTTTACGTTCGATCATTTTCAAGGTTTGGAGCAAACGGAAAAAAATATTCCAGATGGATCGGGCTGGGTTGAAGGGGCCTTTGGTTTGGGCGATCCTACCTTTCCTCATTGGCCGCAAAATGTACAAGAGTTTCGAGAGCTGATTAAAGATGATCCAAATATCATTTTACATGTTGAAGACATTCATCAGCTCAAAGATCCTATCGATTATCAGATAGGAAAAATTTGCGCTGTGAATATTGATGTGGATATCTATGAACCTTGCATTTCTGCTCTAAAATTTGTCGATAAATGCATCTGGAATAAAATTTTATTGCGCTTCGATGACTGGCATGGCCATGAACCTGCTTATGATCAACATGAGAGGCTCGCATGCTGGGAATGGCTCAAGAAAAACCAATGTAAATTTGCCATTTTAGAAAATGGCTCCGCCAGTTGCCTGATCGTAGTAAGATAGGTGTTTCCTTTTTAAAGCTCGATTCTAGTAAATTTTCCTACCGAAAAATCAAGCTAAATCAGCATATTTGTGATCAGTAGATCACAGATATAATTTTTCAGTAAAAAACCAAGGATTCCAAAGGACGAAGTCCTTTGGCGGGGGTTGGGGCGGAGCCCCAAGAGGAGCGGAGAAGTGAAAGGGATTGTACTCGCGGGGGGGAGTGGGACGAGGTTGTATCCGGCGACGCTTGCTGTGTCTAAGCAGCTGCTTCCTATTTTTGATAAGCCGATGATTTATTATCCTTTGTCTGTGCTGCTCATGGCTGGGATTCGGGAGATTTTGATTATTGCCACCCCGGGCGATATGGTGCGATTTCAGGAGCTGTTGGGAGATGGCTCTGAGCTTGGAGTTCGGTTTGAGTACGCTGTTCAAGTTCATCCTGGAGGGTTGGCTGAAGCTTTTTTGGTGGGAGCTTCCTTTATTGGAGGGGAGCCTGTTGCATTGATTTTAGGGGATAATATTTTTTATGGAGCGGATCTTCCAGACCTTTTGCGAGAGGGGATGGCCATTCGATCTGGAGGTTTGATTTTTGGCTATCAGGTCAAAGATCCGAGTCGGTATGGGATTGTCCATTTTGATGCGGATATGAGGGTTTTGGGGATAGAAGAAAAGCCGGCGCAGCCCAAGTCGTGCTACGCAGTTCCGGGACTTTATTTTTATGGACCGGAGGTGGTGGAGATTGCTCGAGGGCTTAAACCTTCCGGGCGAGGCGAGCTTGAAATCACAGATGTGAACCAGACCTATTTGGATCGGGGGCAATTGACTGTTCGTCTGCTAGGCCGCGGCTACGCTTGGCTTGACACGGGCACTTTTGACGCCTTTCATAAAGCGGCCTCGTTCGTGCAAGCGATTCAGGAGAGGCAAGGAATTAAAATTGCCTGTTTGGAAGAGATTGCCTACCGACGGGGATTGATCGATCGAGCCAAATTATTAAAACGAGCTGAGAAATTTGCAAAAAACGAATATGGAGATTACCTTCTTCAGGTGTCAGATTTTTGATGGATATGCTTCGTATGTTTATTTTGCGTTATTTTCTTTATACCGTTCGTGACTCAAGAATCGGCTATTGGACGGGAGATCGCTGCCAAAAATCGATTGCGGCAAAGTGGGCTAGTATGAGGCAATACAACCCGCTTTGCCGCAATCGATTTTTGGCAGCGATCTCCCGTCCAATAGCCGATTCTTGAGTCACGAACGGTATAATCAGTTGATAATTGGTCGCCTGCGTTGTAAGTATTGCTTGATTTTGTTTGTTGATTGTATTTTTTGTTTGTCGTTATTTTGAAAAATTAATTTAAATAGACGGAAATCTGTGTAGAAAATGTATAATTCACTTTGAAAAACATTTTTTACAGAGAATAATCCAATGAAATTAAATAAAGTTGTTGTTACATCTAGCGTTTTAGCTTTGATGTTGTCTCTTTCTTCCTGCGCAGAGTATGCGGCGTCGCCATTGAGAATTCCTTTTCAAGAAGTGGTTCAAAGCAGCCAAAAAAATGAGGGCGTTTCTATTATTTCTAAAGCTTTTACTCGCCAGGACTGCAATCTATTTTTGGGTCGCGATATTCTATCAGAAGGTTATCAGCCGATTCAGATTTATATTCAAAATGATTCAGATAGAAGCTACATCTTCTCTTTGAACCGGATTACCTTGCCTATAGCAAGACCTGAGGAAGTCGCAGAGCTAGTGCATACCTCTACTGTTGGAAGAATCGTTGGATATGGGGCAGGATCTTTGGTTTTTTGGCCTTTAGTAGTCCCGGCAATAGTTGATGGCGTTATGTCTTCCAAAGCGAACGATGCCTTGGATAACGATTTTTTCGCTAAGGCAGCGAAAAATCAAATCGTACTCCAACATTCTCAATTGAATGCGATTATTTTTGTTCCTATTCGAGAATATCAAGCATCATATACCTTAACGCTGATAGATCAAAATTCTGGTCAGCCTAAGACGTTTCATGTTGCGATAGATAATTGATCTTTTTTGTTTGGGCAGGCGGACAGGCCTGCCCAATTCGGAGCGGTCTATAAGTCTACATCGCCGAATGCATCTTCGGTTCGAGCTTCTTTATATCCATTTTCGTAGCCAGCCTCATAGCCGTTGGTATAGCTCTCCGCTGAATGTTCAAATGGCTCGGATCTGCCATCGAGGTAACCTTTGTCATAACCCTCTTGGTGAGCATCAGTAAATACGTTGGTCAGGCAATAGGAAGGATGCATGGGAATCGCAAAAAGAACGCGTCTTGCCTTGGTGTCGTAGAGCAAATGGGTACATTCCATGAGCTCGGCTTCGTTCGAGGCGTTATCGAGGTTTACGTCGAGATTGCCATAGACAGGATAAATTTCAATCTTCGTTCCTACGAGCCAATCGGCAGGAGTCGTTTTGTAGCTCTCCGGAACAATTTCTACATTATGCCACCATTCACAAGGGCTTCTCCAGCGGGGGGAAAAGCTGACTACTTTCCAGCAGCTTCCATCGGAGAGGGCGAAATATCCTTCGGAACTTTGTAAAACTACTTTTGAGGAGAGAATCTCGATGTTTTCCAGTTCATCTGCAAAAATGAATGAACAAATACTAAGCATTGCGAGAAGGGTGCGCCATTTTTTCATAAAGGACTCCTGGGATTGATGAAGTGAGCATGTTAATAAAAAATTTCTGATTTTGTCCAGAAATTCCCGCTAGAAAAACTGCAAGAGCTTTATTTCTAGATGGTTTTGCCGATAAGAATACAGTTCCTGTCGCCGCCTTGCGAGGCAGATTGCAGCACCTTAAAAATTTTCTGAACAACAAAA